>JAGPBG010000093.1 GCA_018063485.1 Cypionkella sp. | reverse complement strand
TTGCGGGCCAGTTGATAGCGCCAGTGGGTGCCGATCAGGTCGCTGTCGTTGATGTAGGCGTCATAGATGTTTTCGCCCGACTGCATTTGCGTTTGCAGCTTTTCGACAACGTCGCCTTCGCCGATCAGGTCATGGGTGACCTTGATGCCAGTGATGGCCTCGAACGCCGGAGCGAGGACTTTGGATTCGTATTCATGGGTGCCGATGGTTTCCGACACCACTTTGATTTCCATGCCGGCATAGGGTTTGGCGGCATCGATGAACCATTGCAGTTCGGCTTCTTGGCCTGCGCGATCTAGCGTGGACAAATCACCGATTTCCGAATCAAGGAAGGCTTTCGCCGCCTCGATATCTGCCCAGGCGGGCAGACCGCTGGCCATCAGCACAAGCGCCATGGCGGTTGCGGTTTTCCTTAGTCTCATTATGTATCCTCCCAGATTGTGAGACGTCCGTTCTTTGCAGTTCAGCCGGAGGGCGGGGGTGCAATCCCTGCCCTTCGGCGTCTTTTCCCCCTTACACCCAGCGAAACACCGCTGCCGCATAAAGCAGGCATAGGATCAGCGGCCAAGTCAGTGGCGCACCGAAGAAAAAGAGCCAGCCCAAATTGATGAAGGCCGAGCCCAATAGCGTGATGAACAACCGGTCGCCTCGCGTGGTTTCAATACGCAGTACGCCCCGACGGGGTGTTTCAGGAAAGCGGATCGCCAGCAGGGTGAAGAGGATCAGCAGGCAGGCGATGATGAAGAAGAACAGCGCGACAGGAAAGGTCCACGCCATCCAGCCCCCGGGGATCATCGGGTCAAACCACGCCATCCCCTCTTCGTTACGGGGCACTGACCAGACTAGAAAACCAAGGATGGTGGCCATCAGGGCAAGAGTGCCCACGTAAATGCCGTTCCAGCGCGATGTAGTCATCACACTCTCCCCAGGGCAAAGCCCTTGGCTATGTAGTTGCGGACAAAGTAGATCACCAAGGCGCCAGGGATGATGGTCAGGACACCTGCGGCGGCCAGAACCCCCCAGTCCATGCCGCTGGCAGACACCGTGCGGGTCATGGTCGAGGCGATGGATTTCGCGTTGACGCTTGTCAGCGTGCGCGACAGCAGCAGTTCCACCCATGAGAACATGAAGCAGAAAAACGCAGCCACACCGATGCCCGATGCGATCAGCGGCATGAAGATGCGGGTGAAGAAGCGGCCAAAGGAATAGCCATCGATATAGGCTGTCTCGTCTATTTCCTTGGGCACGCCGCGCATGAAGCCCTCCAAGATCCAGACCGCCAGCGGCACGTTGAACAGGCAATGCGCAAGTGCCACGGCGATATGCGTGTCAAACAGCCCGACCGAGGAATAAAGCTGAAAGAAGGGCAGCGCGAAGACGGCGGGTGGGGCCATCCGGTTGGTCAGAAGCCAGAAGAACAGATGCTTGTCGCCCATGAAACTATAGCGGGAAAAGGCATAGGCGGCGGGCAGTGCGACAGTGATCGAAATCACCGTGTTCATCACCACATAGATCAGCGAATTGACGTAGCCCATATACCACGACGGGTCGGTCAGGATGGTGACATAGTTGGCAAAAGTCAGGTCGTTAGGGAACAGCGTGAAGGTTGACGTGATCTCGGAGTTGGTCTTGAGGCTCATATTGATCAGCCAATAGATCGGGATCAGCAGGAACAGCAGATAGAGCGTCATGACGATGGCGGATGACTTGATGCGCATCACTTGGTCTCCGCTTTATCAAGGGCGGTCATGACGGTGTAAAACACCCAAGAGACCAGCAGGATTACAAGGAAATACATCAGCGAAAACGCGGCGGCGGGGCCAAGGTCGAACTGGCCGACGGCCATTTTCACAAGGTCGATGGAGAGGAAAGTGGTGGAATTGCCGGGGCCGCCGCCGGTGACAACGAAAGGTTCGGTGTAGATCATGAAACTGTCCATGAAGCGCAGCAGAACGGCAATCAGCAGCACGCCTGCCATCTTTGGCAGCTCGATAAAGCGGAACACGCTCCACCGGCTGGCTTGATCAATCCGGGCGGCTTGGTAATAGGCCTGCGGGATGGATTGCAGACCTGCATAGCACAGCAATGCGACCAGCGAGGTCCAGTGCCAGACATCCATCACGATGATGGTGATCCATGCGTCCAGCGGATCGTTGGTATAGTTGTAATCAATGCCCAAAGCAGCCAGACCGTGGCCGAGAAGGCCAATGTCCACCCGGCCAAAGATCTGCCAGATCGTGCCGACCACATTGAACGGGATCAGCAGCGGCAAGGCCATCAGCACCAGCACAACGCTGCCCCAAAAGCCCTTTTTCGGCATGTTCAGCGCGATGAAGATGCCCAAGGGCACTTCGATCGCCAGAATGATCGCCGAAAACAGCACTTGCCGCCCCAGCGCTGCATGCATGCGGTCCGAGGTGATCATCTCTTCAAACCAGCCAAGGCCGTTCCAGAAAAACTCATTTTCGCCAAAGGTGTCGTTGACTGAATAATTCACAACCGTCATCAGCGGGATCACGGCAGAAAAGGCGACAATCACCAGGACCGGCAGCACAAGGAACCATGCCTTGTTATTCTGGGTCTTTTCCATCAGACAGCCCCCTCTGCAACGCGCCAGTCATCGGAATAGACGCTGATCTTGCCCGGCGCAAAGGCGACGCGGGTCATGCCGGGGCTGATGGCCAATCCTTCGGGGGCGATGATGTTGAAAGGCTGGCCGAACAGATCGGTCCGAATAATGCGGTGACGGCCCACATCTTCGATCCGCCGGATCGTGATGGGCAAGCCCGCACCATCGGTCAGGCTGCAATGTTCGGGCCGGATGCCGATCTGAGTGCGGCCCTTTAGCGGGCCATAACCCGCGCCCAAGGAAATCTCGGCCCCTTGCAGATGCGCGATGGTTCCCGAAACGGTCGCGTCCAGCAGGTTCATCCCCGGCGAGCCGATAAAATAGCCCACAAAGGTATGGGCCGGGGTTTCGAACAACTCTTCCGGCGTGCCAATCTGCACCACACGGCCGTCATACATGACCACCACCTTGTCGGCAAAAGTCAGAGCCTCGGTCTGGTCATGGGTGACATAGATCATGGTGTGGCCGAACTGGCGGTGCAGTTGTTTCAACTGGGTGCGCAATTCCCATTTCATGTGGGGGTCGATCACGGTCAGGGGTTCGTCAAACAGGATCGCGTTGACATCCTCGCGCACCATGCCGCGGCCAAGGCTGATCTTTTGCTTGGCGTCGGCGGTCAACCCGCGCGCTTTGCGGTTCAGAATGTCTTCCATCCCGATCATCTGGGCGATCTGGTTGACCCGCCCCGCGATATAGGCCGCATCCATGCCGCGGTTCCGCAACGGGAAGGACAGGTTTTCGCGCACCGTCATCGTGTCATAGACCACCGGAAACTGAAACACCTGCGCGATGTTGCGCGCTGCGGTTTCCTGATCGGTCACGTCCAGATCGCCAAACAGCACCCGCCCATGGCTTGGCCGCACAAGGCCAGAGATGATGTTCAAAAGCGTGGTCTTGCCACAGCCCGACGACCCCAGCAGAGCATAGGCCCCACCGTCTTGCCAGACGTGATCCATTTCCTTCAGCGCATAATCCGACTCGGCATTCGGGTTGGCGGCGTAGGAATGGGCGAGTTTTGAAAGCGTGATCTGTGCCATGGGTCAGGCCGCCAATGCATAGGACGCAGGTGCGACAAGCGCGCCATCAGCGTCGAAAAGATAGATACGGGTCGGGTTCAGATAGACATTGACCGCCGTGCCGGGGGCGAGATCCTGCACCCCATGCACAAGGCCCACCCATTTCTCGGCCCCGTGCCGCAGATGCAGGAAAGACTCTGACCCGGTGATTTCGGTCACGGCCACAGTGCAGGGCAGTTCGACGGCATCGCCCGAATGCTTGTCAAGCGTCACATGATTGGCGCGGAAGCCTGCTAGATAGCGGCCATCTGGCAAGGCAGCATGGGCCCCTTCTGCGGGGGCCTTGGCCAACCCGCCAAAATCCAGCCGAGGACCGGTCTTGACGACCGGGACAAAATTCATCGGCGGATCCGAAAACACCCGCGCCGTGGTGGCATCAGTGGGCAGGCGGTAAACCTTTGGCGTCGGGCCAAACTGGGTGACGCGGCCTTCCCACAGGGTGGCGGTGTTGCCGCCCAGAAGCAGGGCCTCTTCGGGTTCGGTGGTGGCATAGACAAAAATCGCCCCCGAAGCCTCAAAAATCCGGGGGATTTCGACGCGCAATTCCTCGCGCAGCTTGTAGTCAAGGTTGGCCAAAGGTTCGTCGAGCAAAACCAGCCCCGCGCCCTTGACCAAAGCCCGTGCAAGCGCACAGCGCTGCTGCTGGCCGCCCGAAAGCTCCAGCGGTTTGCGGGTCAGCATCGGCGTCAGTTTCAGCATATCGGCGGTTTCGCGCACGGCGCGGTCAATTTCGGTCGTAGTCTTGCCCATTAGACGCAAGGGCGAGGCGATGTTGTCATAAACGCTCATCGCGGGGTAGTTGATGAACTGCTGATAGACCATGGCGACCTTGCGGTCCTGCACGCGTTGACCGGTCACATCCGTGCCGTTCCAAAGAATCTGGCCTGTGGTGGGAACGTCCAGCCCGGCCATCAGGCGCATCAGCGAGGTCTTGCCAGACAGTGTTGGCCCCAACAGCACGTTCATCGTGCCGCGCTCCAGCATCAGGTCGGTCGGGCGAATATGCGCGCGCCCCTGAACTGACCGTGAGACTGATTTCAGTTCAAGCGCCATCCGGTTCTCCTATTCGGCAGTGGGGCTAAGCGCCCCGTCTTGTGCGGCTGCGATCATGTACACGTCCAGCGCGGCGATCTGGTCCGCCGTTAACCGCAGCCCAAGCTTGGTGCGCCGCCAGACCACATCTGCCGCGCGGCGGGCAAACTCGCGCCTCATCAGCCAACGCACTTCGGTCTCGGTCATGGTCGCGCCAAAGTCGCGGCCCAAATCGGCTGCAGCCTGCGCATCGCCCAGCAGGGTTGCCGCCTCTGATCCATAGGCGCGCACCAGACGCCCGGCCCAGTAATCCGACAGGAACGGGAACCGCGCCTTCAGATCATCGGTCAATCTGGCCACGCCATCATGCGGAAAATCCCCGCCAGGCAAGGGCACACGCGCTGTCCAGCGACCCGAGGCTTGCGGAAAGAACGGCGCCAGCTTTGCAAGCGCGCTTTCGGCCAAACGCCGATAGGTGGTGATCTTGCCGCCAAAGACGTTCAACAAAGGCGCGCCGTTGGTGTCCAGCGACAGCACATAGTCCCGCGTCGCCGCCGTGGCCGACTTGGCCCCATCGTTATACAGCGGCCTAACGCCGGAATAGGTCCAGACCACATCTTCGGCAGTGACCGACTTGGCAAAATAGCGGCTGGCAAAATCCAAGAGATAGTCACGCTCGCCATCGGTGCAGGCCACCTCGCCGGGCGCGCCCTGATGGTCTTGGTCGGTGGTGCCGATCAAGGTGAAGTCTTGCTCATAAGGAATGGCAAAGATGATGCGGCCGTCGGTGCCCTGAAAAAAATAGCAGCGGTCGTGGTCGTAAAGCTTGCGGGTGACGATGTGCGAGCCGCGCACCAGCCGCACGCCTTCGGCTGTATTGATCCGAACGACGTTGCGGATCACATCTTCGACCCAAGGCCCGCCCGCATTGACCAGCGCGCGCGCCGTATGGGTGTGCGTGCCGTCAGGCCCTTCAGTCACAACTTCCCACAGATCCCCCATTCGGGTGGCAGAGGTGACGCGGGTCCGTGTCAAAACCACCGCTCCACGTTGCACGGCATCGCGAGCGTTCAGCGACACTAGCCGCGAATCTTCTACCCAACAGTCCGAGTATTCATAGGCATGGCGGAATTTCGGCTGCAGGGCTGCACCCGCAGGATCGCGCTTCAGATCCAGCGTGCGCGCGCCGGGCAGGATCTTGCGGCCCCCCAGCGTGTCATAAAGAAACAAGCCAAGCCGGATCAGCCAAGCCGGTCGCCGCCCCTTCATCCAAGGCATCACTCGCGACAAAAGCCGCCCTGTCGGCGTATCGCCTTCAAACCGCATGTCGGGAGAATAGGGCAAGACAAACCGCATGGGCCAAGAAATATGCGGCATGGCGACCAGCAGCGTCTCACGCTCTTCCAGCGCTTCGCGGACTAGCCGGAACTCGAAATATTCAAGATAGCGCAGCCCGCCATGAAACAGCTTGGTCGATGCCGAGGATGTGGCTTGGGCCAGATCGCCTTGCTCTGCCAGAACAACAGAAAGACCACGACCCACCGCATCTCGCGCGACGCCACATCCATTGATGCCGCCGCCGATTATGAACAGGTCGGTCGGGTTGGTCCCGCTTGTCAATGGCACGCCAATCTCCCCCAAATGCCGAGATACAAGCCTAAAGAACGTCTTGAGTCAATCAGTTATTTTCGCTTTTGCGCGATACCTCCAAACGCGAACATCAAGCGGGCATATATGCGGATATTTCCATCTTGTCCGTGCCCTAAGTCCCGATATTTTTCTGCAATCGCACAATTTCGCGCTGCGTCGCGGCATCGGCTGGAGGCGATTGCGCCGCCGGTTTTTCCCTCTTGTGCAGCAAAGGAACTTGAACGAAAATCAACGATATCTTTCGCAAACCAAGGAATAAGACGTGGCGCTCAGCTTTCGTCAAAGCGAGATCCTCGACATAGCCCGCCTTGAAGGCCGGGTGATGGTCGACGATCTGGCGCAAAAGTTTGACGTCACGCTGCAAACCATTCGCCGCGACCTGTCGGAACTTGCCGACATGGGGCATCTGGACCGGGTGCATGGCGGGGCTGTGCCACGGACCGGGGCCGCCAACCTTGGGTATGAACAGCGGCGACGAATGAATCAGGATGGCAAGGTAGCCATCGCGCGGGCCTGCGCGGCAGCGATCCCCGAGAACTGCTCGCTTATCATGAACCTTGGTACGACCACCGAGGCTGTTGCGCAGGAATTACTGAACCACAGCAATATCACCGTCGTGACCAACAACATGAATGTCGCCAATACGCTGGCCGCCAATCCGGGCTGCGAGATCATGGTCGCAGGTGGCGCTTTGCGCCGTTCCGACGGTGGTTTGGTCGGAGAACTGACGACCCAGTTCTTCGAGCAGTTCAAGGTTGATTATGCGGTGATCGGCGCTTCGGCGCTGGATCACGACGGCGACATTCTTGACTTTGATCTGGCAGAAGTCCGGGTCTCAAAGACTATCATTCGGCAATCGCGCAAGGTGTTCTTGGTTTGCGATGCCTCCAAACTCGACCGATCGGCACCAGCCCGACTGGCCTCTCTGGCAGAAATTGATACTCTGTTTACCGATCGAGCCCTTCCACCGGATCTCGCCCGCAGATGCGCCGACTGGGGAACCAAGGTTACCATAGTGCGCGAATAGTTGTTTCCGCCGAGGCCATTCCCGGGCTCCGGGCACTCGCTTGAAACAATGCTTGGGCGTGTAGTTGCGCCATAAATCGTCGTCAACCTCTGCCGAACTCCCTGTGAAAATATTCAATTAACCGGGGCAACGCTTAGGTCGGACTGGGCACGAAAAGGTGCCGCACGAGCAAAAGCCCCGAACGTCCGCTTTGGGCCGAAAGCGAAGTCTGAGGGGGCTCACGCCCCCTTCTCGAATTTCAGAACCGGGATGCCCAGCTTCTTGGCCTTGTCGGCGAGGTTTTCCTGGATGCCATTGCCCGGGAAGACGAGAACTCCCACCGGCAGCACATCCAGCATGGCATCGTTGCGCTTGAAGGGGGCAGCCTTGGCG
>JAGPBG010000092.1 GCA_018063485.1 Cypionkella sp. | reverse complement strand
CTCTCGGAGATTTGCCAAGGCTTGTTGGGGCCCGGGGCCGGGCGGGCGATGGCGGCGGAATAGGTTTGGGCTTTCAGCAAATACATATTGCAATTTGTGAATATAAAACGCATATAACTTCCTGAATGTGATTCCGGGGTCGGGTGCTTTCACCCTCCCGCCATTGAGGAGAGAGAAGATGACTGTCAATCAAGCCGTTATGGCATTTGCAGGTTTCATGGTGCTGGCGTCGCTGGCACTGGCTTGGGCTGTATCGCCGTATTTCCTGGCACTGACTGCCTTTGTCGGGGCCAATTTGCTGCAATCGGCCTTTACCGGTTTTTGCCCGGCCTCCAGCATTTTCCGCAAACTGGGTTTCCGCGCCGGAACCTCTTGCTGATCCGAATTATCTGCTGATCCAAAAGGAAAACGTCATGCTCTTGCGTTCCGTTCTTGCCGTGATGTTGTTCGCGGCCATGCCCTCGTTTGCCGAAGATCTGGTGTTGAAACCGGTTCAGGTGATCGAAACCAAGGCCCTGTTTGGCCAGATCGAAAGCCGGTCAGTTGTGCCAGCGCGGGCGCGGGTGGGTGGAACGCTGGTGGCTTTGGATGTGACCGAAGGCTCGGGTGTCAAGGCAGGCCAAGTGATCGCGCGGGTGCTGGATGAAAAGATGGCGCTGCAACTTGATGCCGCCGAGGCGCGGATCAGGGCGGGGGAGTCGGAACTGGCCAACGCGCAATCGGAATTGAAGCGGAACGAGGAATTGCTGGCACGCGGCGCCACCACGACGCAAAGGGTGGATCAGATCCGCACCACGGTTGATGTGGCCACCAATGGCGTGACCGAGGCGCGCGCGGCGCGGGCGGTGATCGAGCAGCAGATTTCCGAGGGCGACGTCGTGGCCCCGATGACGGGCCGGGTGCTGACGGTGCCGATGCGTCTGGGCGAAGTGGTGATGCCGGGCGAGCCGGTCTCAACCATCGCGGGCGGGCCGGTGTTCTTGCGCCTTGCCATCCCCGAACGTCACGCACAGGGCCTGACCGAAGGCATGGTGGTGCAGATTGGCGATGAAACGGCTCCGCGTGAGGGCAAGATCGAAAAGATCTACCCTTTGATCGAGGGTGGCCGGGTCACAGCGGATGTGGCGGTTGAAGGGCTATCGGATGCTTTTATCGGACAACGTATTCTGGTGCAGGTGCCGGTGGGCGAACGTGCGGCACTCGTCGTGCCCGAGGCCGCCATTCATCGCCAGGCCGGGCTTGATTTGGTCAGGATCACCACCGCTGAGGGCGCGCGTGACGTCACCGTTGTTCCGGGGCCTTTGGTGACAACCGAGGCTGGGGCGATGCGGGAAATTCTGTCGGGCCTGATTGCAGGCGATACGGTGGTGCTGCCATGAGCGCGAAACCTGTCGAGTCAAAACTGGGTATTGCCGGAGCGTTGACGCGCGGCTTTATCACCTCGCCCCTGACGCCTCTGGCGCTGTTTGCGGCGTTGATCCTGGGCATGGTTGCCTTGGTGACTTTGCCGCGCGAAGAAGAGCCGCAAATCTCGGTGCCCATGGTGGATATCATGGTGCAGGCCGATGGTCTGCATGCCGAAGATGCTGTCAAGCTGGTGACAGAGCCGCTTGAAACCATCGTGAAATCAATTCCCGGCGTTGAGCATGTCTATTCGCAGACCCGTGACGATGCCACGATGGTGACGGCACGTTTTCTGGTCGGCACATCGGCGGATGCCGCCATTTTGCGCGTGCATGAGAAAATCTCGGCCAATATCGACCGCATCCCCAAAGGGATCCCCGAGCCGCTGATTGTAGGGCGCGGGATTGATGATGTGGCAATCATGGTGCTGACGCTGTCGCCCAAGGCCGAAGCCGCAGCGCGCTGGACACCCGCGGATCTGACCCGCGTGGCGCATGAGGTGCAGGTAGCGATTGCCAGCCTGCCCGAGATCGGGCTGACCTATGTTGTGGGCGAAACCCCCGAGGCGATCAGGATCGAGCCTGACCCTGAACGTCTGGCCAAGGCCGGGCTGACCTTGCAAGCGCTTGCCGGTAAGGTCGAGGGGGCGAACCGCGCCTTTTCCGTGGGTCTGGTGCGCGAGGATGGCCGCCAGATCGGGCTTTCGGCCGGCAAGACCCTGACCGATCTGTCCGAGATCGAGAACCTGCTTGTCACCACCCGCGACGGCCGCCCGATCTATGTGCGCGATGTCGCCACCGTCAGCCTTGCCACCGATACGACCGAGGCGCGCGTTGCCCATCTGGACCGCAGCGGCGACGGCTTTTCGCGTCTGCCTGCGGTGTCTTTGGCGATTGCCAAGCGTCCCGGAGCCAATGCGGTAACGATCGGCGAAGAAATCCGCCATGCGGTTGAGCGGCTTGAAGGCAATGTGATCCCCGAGGATGTGACGGTCACCATCACCCGCGATTATGGTGAGACGGCCAACGAAAAGGCCAATGAGCTGCTGTTCCATCTGGGCCTTGCCACGATTTCCATCGTGCTGCTGGTCTGGCTGGCGATTGGCTGGCGTGAGGCCCTTGTGGTGCTGATTGTGATCCCGGTCACGATTTTGCTGACGCTGTTTGCCGCCAATCTTATGGGCTTCACACTGAACCGGGTGTCGTTGTTTGCCCTGATCTTTTCCATCGGGATTCTGGTGGATGATGCGATTGTGGTGATCGAGAACATCGCTCGGCATTGGGGCATGGGGGACGGTCGCTCGCGCCGCCAAGCGGCGATTGATGCGGTGGGCGAGGTGGGCAACCCCACGATTGTTGCCACTTTGACAGTGGTTGCGGCGCTGTTGCCAATGCTCTTCGTGTCGGGGATGATGGGGCCTTACATGAGTCCAATCCCGGCGGTGGCCTCGGCTGCGATGGTGTTTTCCTTCTTTGTCGCGGTGATGATCACGCCCTGGCTGATGCTGAAATTCGGCAAGCCGCATGAGGATGGGCATGGCGGCGAGGATGATGGCGGCGTGTTGGGGCGGATGTATCGGCGTGTTGCGCGCCCCGTTCTGGCCAGCCGTGGCACGGCACGGACCTTCCTGCTGTTGGTGTTGATCGCAACACTTGGCTCGATGTCGCTGTTTTACACCAAATCGGTGACGGTCAAGCTGTTGCCGTTCGACAACAAATCCGAATTGGCCGTGGTGCTGGATCTGCCCAAAGGCACCTCGGTGGAAGAAACTGACCGTCGCTTGCAAGATATTGCGGCGGTGCTGGCTCCGGTTGCTGAAATCCAGTCGATTCAATCCCATGCGGGAACGGCAGCGCCGTTCAACTTCAACGGTTTGGTGCGGCACTATTACCTGCGGGCAGAGCCGCAGATGGGTGATCTGCAACTGAACCTGACGCCCAAAACCGAGCGGTCGCGCGAAAGCCATGAGATCGCGCTGGATGTACGGGCGCGTATCCACGCGCTGACCTTCCCCGCGGGAACGGCGGTGAGAGTGGTCGAGCCGCCACCGGGGCCGCCGGTGATGGCAACACTCTTGGCCGAGATTTACGGACCCGACGCGCAAACCCGCCGCGCGGTGGCCGCAAAGGTGCGTGAGGCCTTCAATACGGTGCCCTATATCGTGGACATTGACGACAGCTACGGGGTGCCTGCCCAGCGGCTGCGCCTGACGCTGAACGACGCCAATCTTGATTTTCACAAGGTCGAGCCGGGCGATGTGTTCCAGACCATCGGGATGCTTTATGGCGGCACCACCGTGGGCTATTCGCACCGATCTGACGGGCGCGAGCCGATTGCGATCCGGTTGGAGCCATCAAAATCGGGCCGGGTGCTGGATGAGCGGGCGCTTTCCACGCCGGTTCCGGCCAATATCCTGCCCGGTGCGCGCTCGGTGGTGGAATTGGGCGATGTGGTGGAGATCAGCCATGAGACCGCCTCGTTCCCGATTTTCCGCCACAATGGCAAGCCTGCCGAGATGGTCACCGCAGAACTGGCGGGCGAATTTGAGGCGCCCCTTTACGGGCAGATTGCCGTGGCGCGGGCGATAGCGGCGGCTGACTGGGGAGATTTGCCAAAACCCGAGATTTTGCAGCACGGCCAGCCCGAAGACACGACCAAACCATCGTTGCTCTGGGATGGCGAATGGGATGTAACCTGGGTGACCTTCCGCGACATGGGCGCGGCCTTTATGGTGGCGTTGGTCGGGATTTATATTCTGGTGGTGATGCAGTTTGGCTCGTTCAAACTGCCCTTGGTGGTGCTGACGCCGGTGCCGCTTACCTTTATCGGGATCTTGGCCGGGCATTGGCTGTTTGGCGCACCATTCTCGGCCACCTCGATGATCGGCTTTATCGCGCTGGCGGGTATCATCGTGCGCAACTCGATCCTGCTGGTGGATTTCATCCGTCATGCTGATCCGGCCAAGACCCTGCGGGAAACTTTGCTGGATGCGGGGGCGGTCCGCTTCAAGCCGATCCTGTTGACAGCTTTGGCGGCGATGATCGGTGCGGTCACGATCCTCAGCGATCCGATCTTTCAGGGGTTGGCGATTTCGCTGTTGTTTGGGTTGGCATCATCGACGATTTTGACAGTGCTGGTAATCCCGGCAATCTACATCTGGTTGCGCAGCCCCAAGGAGGCCTGACGGGTTTGCAGGGGCTGGTTGGCGCGCCATGTGTGCGCCAACGCTCATCGCTGTGGCGAGTGGACCACAATTGGCCTGTGAATGCCCTGACGGGCGATTTCGCCCCGGTTTCGCCATATTTGGGGGTGCTCCGCCCAAATCTTGCCACAATTATGATTCAATTCCTTTGGAACAGGCGTGAAACAGATTGGGGCACAAGACCCTGACCGCGCCGAGGCAGGCAGAGAAGTGGCAACAGTTACAGGCGGCAACGGCAACGACTCGCTGGTCGGCACCGGCAGCGCGGACAAGATTTACGGCTATGACGGCGATGACCAGCTTTTTGGCGGGGCAGGCAACGATTCCCTTTATGGCGGCAACGACGATGATACGTTGCAAGGGGGGGCGGGCAGAGATAGCCTTGACGGTGGTTCTGGCATCGATACGGCAGACTATTCCACCTCGGGTGCCGGCGTCTCAGTCAATCTTGGAACCGGGGCGGCCTCGGGTGGAGATGCGGCGAGCGATAGGTTCAACAGTATCGAGAACCTGATCGGTTCGGATTACGCCGATACGCTGACCGGAACCTCAGGCAGCAACACTCTTGCGGGCGGTGCGGGCAACGATCAGCTTTACGGCGGCTCGGGCAGCGACGTTCTCTATGGCGGCGACGGCGATGACACGCTGAATGGCGGTGCTGACGCAGACACGCTGGATGGTGGCGCGGGCAATGACTTGCTGGATTATGCCGCCTCGAGCGCAGCGGTTCAGGTCAATCTGGCCAATGGGACTGCCGCAGGTGGCGATGCTGCCGGAGACAGTTTTACAAATATCGAGGGTCTGATCGGCTCGGCCTATAATGATGTGCTGACCGGGAATTCCGGTGCGAATACCATCTACGGCGGCGGGGGCAACGATACGATTTCGGGCGGCGCTGGTGCGGATTATCTCGATGGTGGCGGCAGCAGCGGTGATCTGGTCGATTATTCGGCCTCAAGCGCCGGTGTCAGCGTCAACCTTGCAATCGGGGTGGCCTCGGGTGGCGATGCGGCAGGCGATACGCTGGTCGGGTTCAACAACATCACCGGTTCGAACCTGAATGACACGCTGGTCGGTAATGCAAATGCCAACCAGCTTTATGGCGGCGACGGCAACGACAGTCTTGATGGCGGTGCAGGCAATGACTTGCTTTATGGCGGCGCCGGCAATGACACGCTGAAGGGTGGCGCGGGTGCCGACCGTCTGGAAGGCGGTGCCGGAATTGATCTGGCCGATTACAGCGGTTCAAGCTCCGGGGTCAATGTCACCGTCAATGGGACTGGCTCGGGCGGCGATGCGGCTGGTGATACGCTGACCGGCATCGAGAATCTGCAAGGCTCGTCTTACAACGACACGCTGACCGGTGATGACGGCAACAACTACCTCTACGGTGGCGCCGGAAATGATGCACTCTACGGCGGCATAGGCGATGATACTTTGGCCGGTGGAGCCGGTGCCGATACGCTGAACGGCGGCGAAGGCATGGATTTTGTCGACTACAGCGCCTCGGCAAGCGCGGTATCGGTCAACCTGAACACCTGGACGGCGCTTTACGGTGATGCGCAGGGCGATCAGTTGACCGGAGTTGACGGGATCATCGGCTCTGCGTTCAACGATACCCTGATCGGCTTTGATCAGCAGGGCCTTTCCGGCGACGTCTATACCAACATCTTTTATGGCGGTGCAGGCAGCGATTACATCGACGGGATGGGGGCGAATGATAACCTCTATGGTGGCGCGGATAACGACACCATCTTGGGCGGTTCCGGCGATGATCTGACCGATGGCGGCGATGGCAATGACTTGCTTTATGGCGGCACCGGCAATGATACGATGGATGGTGGGGCCGGAAATGACACGCTGAGCGGCGGTGACGGTCAGGATCTGGGCTATGGCGGCACGGGCAATGACAGCATTGCGGGCGATGCGGGCAACGATTCGCTTTATGGGGGCGATGGCGACGACAGCATCGACGGCGGAGCTGATAATGATCAGCTTTTCGGCGGCTCTGGCAATGATACCTTGCTCGGAGGCACCGGCAATGACTCGTTGGATGGTGGCACCGGCAATGACATATTGTTCGGCGGTGCAGGCAACGATACGCTTTATGGCGGCGTGGGCAGCGACAGTCTTGACGGCGGAACTGGCAATGATCTGCTGGATGGTGGGGTTGGCAATGACACGCTGTTCGGCGGTGCTGGCAACGATACGCTCTATGCTGGCGACGGCAATGACGCGCTTTATGGCGGCGATGGTATCGACCACCTCTATGGAGGTGACGGCAATGACACGCTTGGCGGTGGCGCGGGCGATATCATTGACGGCGGCGCGGGCCATGATTCGCTTGATCTGACTGGTCAGGCCCCCTTTCGCATCTGGCGCGATCCACTGAACCCGCTGAACGGAACGGTCCAGTTTCTGGATGGCTTGGGAAATGTCATCGGAACACTGGCTTTTTCAAATATCGAAACCGTTGTCTCCTGCTTTACGCCCGGTACCCGCATTGCAACCCGCAGAGGGGCGGTTGCCGTTGAGAACCTGCGCCTTGGTGATCTTGTGCTGACGCGTGATCACGGCGCGCAGGCGATCCGCTGGATCGGCCGGCGCAGCTTGGGGCTTGGCGAGTTGCTGGCCGATCCGCTTTTGCAGCCGGTCAGGATCGCCAAGGGGGCTTTGGGCAATGGTTTGCCCGAGCGTGATATGTTGTTGTCGCGTCAGCACCGGATGCTGCTTTGTGGTTCTGGGGCGCAATTGCTGTTTGGCAGCGATGAGGTGTTGGTGAGGGCTGCGCATCTGGTGGGTCTGCCGGGGATCACCGAGGCGGCGCAGCGCGAGGTGACCTATCTGCATGTGATGTTCGACCGACACGAGGTGATTCTGGCCGATGGTGCCTGGAGTGAGAGTTTCCAGCCCGGTGATCGCAGCTTGTCCGGGCTTGAGGCCGATCAGCGTGATGAATTGCTGAAGATATTCCCGCAACTGGGACAGGGTGCGGTGGTTCCGCAGTTTGATGCCGCACGGCTGACGTTGAAATCCTACGAGGCGCGGCTGCTGCTGGGGCTTGGTGGGGCCAATCTTGCCCCCACAGAAAAAGCGCCCCGTATTGGCAGGCTGCGGATGAAGCAGGTGGCCTGACCAGCCCCCGGCCTTGCACCTTGCAAAAAGCCGTGCGACCTTCCTTTCAGCGGCTTTGTGACATAACGG
>JAGPBG010000091.1 GCA_018063485.1 Cypionkella sp. | reverse complement strand
TGGCGAAGGCCTCGATATAGGGATCAACCGGCGCGATCATCAGATGCACGTCCATCACGCCCTTGATATGGGGCCGAATGGCGGCACACATCGCCGGGCCAAAGGTGATATTGGGCACGAAATGCCCGTCCATCACATCCACATGCACCCAATCCGCGCCTTGCTCTTCAATCGCGCGACATTCCGCGCCGAAATTGGCGAAATCGGCGGCAAGGATCGACGGAGCAATCTTGATCGACCGGGAGAAGGACATCGCGCACTCCTATGCTTTCGCCCGAAGGCGTTTGCAAAGGCCTAGCGAAGCCGACCTCGGCCTGCAACCCGGCAATTCAGTTTTGCGTGTTTTCCACAGCAGCGCGCGAGGGCTTGCCGAACTCAAGCGAGATCGACAGGAACAACAGGATGGTCAAGCCAAGCAGCACGCATATGCGGCCCGCTTTGATCGGCTTTCGGTCCTTGGGTATGTCAAGCATCTGCATCATGCCCCTGTCTACCTCGAAACGACGCGTAGAATATGGCATTTGGCCCCTCAAACCCGCGACAACCCGTTTCCACAACGGAAACCTGCCGCCCCCCGCTTTCCCTTTCCGCCGCATTGCGCTAATCCCGTTTTGCGCATCCATTGAGGCATTCCGATGAAATTCACCCTGTCCTGGCTGAAAGATCACCTTGAAACCGAGGCTCCGCTTGACGACATCCTCTACGCCCTGACCGATCTGGGCCACGAGGTTGAAGGCGTTGAAAATCCTGCGGAAAAGCTGGGTGCATTTCGGATTTGCCGGGTGATCGAAGCGGTGCAGCACCCCAATGCCGATCGTTTGCGCCTGTGCCGTGTGGCCACCTGGCCCGATGGCCCCGAAGGCCCCATGCAAGAGGTGCAGGTGGTTTGTGGCGCGCCAAACGCCCGCACCGGCCTTGTCGGCGTCTTTGCTCCGGTTGGCACCCATGTGCCCGGCACCGGGGTTGATCTGAAACCCGGCGTCATTCGCGGTGTGGAATCAAATGGAATGCTCTGTTCCGAGCGCGAGCTGATGCTCTCGGATGACCATGACGGCATCATTGATCTGCCCGAAGATGCACCGCTGGGGATGCGCTTTGTCGATTATCGCGGCCTGAACGATCCGATGATCTATGTGAAAATCACCCCCAACCGCCCCGACGCTTTGGGTGTGCGCGGCATCGCCCGCGATCTGGCCGCGCGCGGTTTGGGCACGCTGAAACCCCTGCCCTCGGTGACGATCAAAGGTGGCTTCCCCTCGGCGGTTGCCGTCAAGATCGACGCTGATCTCAAGGCCAAGGGCTGCCCGATCTTCGCAGGCCGCACCATCCGCGGCGTGAAAAATGGCCCCTCCCCCGCTTGGCTGGCCGACCGGCTCAAGGCCATCGGGTTGCGCCCGATTTCGGCGCTGGTCGATATCACCAACTTCTTCACCCATGGTCTGAACCGCCCGCTGCATGTGTTTGATCTGGCCAAAGTGCGGGGCGATCTGCGTATTCGCGCAGCGCTTGGCGGCGAGGAATTGCTGGCCCTCGATGGCAAGACCTATACCCTGCGCGCGGGCCAGATGGTGATTTCCGATGATCAAGGCGTTGAATCCCTGGCCGGAATAATGGGCGGTGAACAGTCAGGCTGCACCGAATCCACTACCGATGTTTTCCTCGAATCCGCCTTCTGGGATCCGATCACCATCGCCACCACAGGCCGCGCTTTGCGGATCAATTCTGATGCGCGCTATCGGTTCGAGCGCGGCATTGATCCCGCTTTCACCCTTCAGGGCCTCGACCTTGCCACCCAGATGATCCTTGATCTTTGCGGCGGTGAGGCCTCTGATCTGGCGCTCGATGGCGCGATCCCCGACACCAGCCGCAGCTACACTTTCGACCCCGCCCGCGTCGGCAAACTCGTCGGCATGGATATCGCGGAGTCGGATCAGCGCGCCACCTTGCAAGCGCTCGGTTTCACTCTTGATGGCACCAGATGCACCCCGCCCACATGGCGCCCTGATGTGCTGGGCGAGGCTGATCTGGTCGAGGAAATCGCCCGCGTCGCCAGCCTGTCAAGATTGGCCGGCAAACCGCTACGCCGCGCGACTGAGGGCGTGCCGCGCCCGATCCTGACGCCTCTGCAAGTGCGCGAGCGCACCGCCCGTCGCACCATCGCAGCGCTGGGGTATAATGAATGCGTGACCTACAGCTTCATTGATCAAGCCGCCGCGACCCATTTCGGCGGCGGAAGCGATGCAGTGCGCGTCGATAACCCGATCTCGTCGGAAATGACCCATCTGCGCCCCGACCTGCTGCCCGGCCTGTTGCGCGCGGCTGCGCGCAATCAGGCGCGCGGCTTTGCCGATATGGCGCTGTTCGAGGTTGGCCCGGCCTTCCACGGCGGCGAGCCGGGCGATCAGCATTTGCAGGCTACCGGCCTGTTGATCGGATCCTCCGCCCCGCGCGATCCCTATAACAGCCGCCGCCCCGTTGATACCTTCGACGCCAAGGCCGATGTCGAGGCTGTCCTATCAGCCCTTGGCGCTCCTGCCCGCACGCAAATCACCCGCAAGCTGGCCCCGTGGTGGCATCCGGGCCGCGCGGGGGTGATCTCGCTTGGCCCCAACACGCTGGCCAGCTATGGCGATCTGCACCCACGCATCCTGCAAGCCTTTGATATCAAGGGCCCCACGGTCGCCTTCACGGTTCTGATCGCCAATGTGCCGCTGCCCAAGGTGAAAACGCCCTTGCGCCCTGCGCTGGCGCTGTCGGATCTGCAAGCGGTCGAGCGCGACTTTGCTTTCGTTGTCGATGAGGGCGTCGAGGCGCTTACCGCAATCAACGCCGCCACCGGGGCCGACAAGACGCTGATCGAATCGGTGCGCCTGTTCGATCAGTTCACCGGCGACAAGGCCGAGTCCCAAATGGGCACCGGCAAGAAATCCATCGCCCTGTCGGTGCGTCTGCAACCCAGCGACAAAACCCTGACCGAGGCCGATATCGAAGCGGTCTGTGCCAAGATCATTGACAAGGTAAGCAAGGCCACGGGGGGCGTGTTGCGCAGCTAAAGCGTTTGGCATTTCATCTTTCTGGAAACCATCGTATTTCGCGTTCGACCAAAGGGAGAGGCAGCGAAATGCGATTCAAGGTAAATGCCAAACGCAGCTAACGTTGCGTGACACTTGCGTAATTCGATGGCGCGCATACTCTCGCGGCATGGAATTCGATTATATCATCTGCGGCGGCGGCTCGGCCGGTTCAACTCTTGCCGCGCGGCTGTCCGAAGACCCCACCCGAACCGTTTGCCTGATCGAGGCCGGCGGTGCGGGCCGCAGCATTTTCATCCGCGCCCCTGCCCTCGTGGCCGCCACCGTTTCCGGTCGCCCGCCCATCCACAACTGGGCGCTGCACACCATTCCGCAACCCGGCCTGATGAACCGCTGCGGCTTTCAGCCACGGGGCCGCGCTTTGGGCGGCTCCTCCGCCATCAACGCCATGCTCTATGTGCGCGGCCACCCCTCCGATTACGATGAATGGGCAGACCTTGGCGCGACGGGTTGGGATTGGCAATCGGTCCTGCCCTATTTCCTGAAATCCGAAGGCAATTCCCGCGCGCCCTCGCCGCTACACGCCCAAACCGGCCCACTGCAAGTGGGCGATCAGCTATATCCCCGCCAAATCACCCACGCCTTCATTCATGCCATGGGCGATCTGCAAATCCCCGAAAACCACGATTTCAACGGCGAGAGCCAAGACGGCGCGGGACTCTACCAGGTCACCCAATTCCACTCTGGTCCCCGCAAAGGCGAACGCTGCTCTGCCGCCAACGCCTATCTTCACCCTGCTATGGCCAGACCTAACCTCACGGTTCTAACCCATACCCGCGCCGAGAAAATTGCTCTGAATGGCAAACGCGCCATCGGCTTCATCGCCAGCAAAGGGCTGAGAACCCTGCATATCAGGGCGCGCCGCGAGGTTATCATCGCCCAAGGCGCTTTCGGCTCGCCGCAACTCCTCCTTCTCTCCGGTATCGGCCCGGAACAGGAACTGCGCGCCCACAATATCCCGGTCCTGCATGATCTGCCGGGTGTCGGCGCCAATCTGCAAGACCATCTCGATTACACCATCAGCCACCAAAGCCTGCGCCGCGATACCGTGGGTCTGAACCCGCGCGGCCTGATGCGACTGGCCAAGGCGGCGCTGCATTGGCGCAAAACCGGCGAAGGGCTTTTCGCCTCGCCGATGGCCGAGGGCGGCGCCTTCTTCCGCTCCACCCCGGATCAACCAAAACCCGATCTGCAAATCCATTTCGTCATCGGCATCGTCGATCAACATATGCGCAAACTGCATCTGGCCGATGGTTTCTCCGCCCATATCTGCGCGCTGCACCCAAAATCACGCGGCAGCGTCGGCCTGAATTCCACCAACCCCAAAGCCCCGCCGCGCATTGATCCGGCCTATCTCAGTGACCCGGCCGATCTGCAAACCCTGATGCGTGGCGCGCGCCTGACCGAGCAAATGCTGCAAAGCCCCGCGCTCACCCCATGGCGCGGCAAACGGCTCTATCCGCATGATGGCACTGACCAAGGCCTCGAATCCTCGATCCGCGCCCATGCCGATACCATCTACCACCCCGTCGGCACCTGCCGCATGGGCACGGATCCCATGGCCGTCACTGCACCAGACCTGCGCGTTCACGGGCTGGATGCCCTGCGGGTGGTCGATGCCTCAGTGATGCCGCGCCTGATCGGTGGCAATACCAACGCCACCACCATCATGATCGCCGAACGCGCGGCTGATCTGATCACCCGCGACTGATTTCATCTGTCTGAAAAATATCCCCCCCGGAGGGCCGGCCAGCCCCGCCATCCTATTTTCGGGGTTTCGATTGCCATGTGCCAAACCACGCGCCGATCTTGCCAAAGAACCCCTTGGCGGAATCCTTTGCCGCATCCGCCTTGGCATCAACTGCATCCCAGGCCTCTTCCATATCCGCCACCGCAGGCTCGACCGAACGCTCCCAAAACTGCGCCCACATCCGCCGCACCATGATGACCAGAAACGCCAGAGCCAACAGCACCACGATCGGCACCCATGGGATGATCCGCATATCCGGGCTGGCCACTTCCTTCATCGTCACCGCATTGGGATAGATCGACAGGAACGGGAACCGCCAGCCGTAATGCGTCACCAATACCCATTTCGGGGCGGCAGCCATCGATTTCAGATTGCCCGCTTCGGCCTGCAAATTGGAACTGTCATATTTGAAATAGGGTGGCCAGACCCAGCCGGTATCCTCATTGCGGTAAACGATCACCGACCCATCGGGAAACACCGCCTCAATGAACCGAATATCGCGGGTAATCGTGCTTTCCGCCGTGCCGGTATCGGGCGAGGCATAGGCCCAGGCATTTTCTGTGCCCACCGTGGTCAGACGATTATAGGTATTGGTGATCCGCACAATATCATGATGCGGCAAAGTGTAATGCAGGAACAACCCCACCACCAGCAACGCCAGAATCCGCAGCGTCCATTTTACCTTGGTCCACATTGCCAAAGGCTCCTATTGATAATTCACCAGATAGACCGTGACCGAAATCACCACCGTCGGAATGACATAAACCAGCCAGATCAACCGCCGCCTCAAGCCGTGTTCATAGGCCTGCATCCCCGCTTCGATATAGGCATCGCGCTCGCCGTCGATACCCCCGGCATCATATCTTTTTTCCAACCTCTCGCGCCGGACAGACCGCGAATAGACCGAAACGATCCAATAAACCGCGCTCAGGATCACGAATCCCACCACGGCCAGCCGTATGATTGCAATCAATTGCGTCCCTCCCGTACCGCACCCCAGGGGCCTACGACCTGTACCATATCGCGCGCGGGTTTGGGCTCTTCGCGGCCCCGCTGATCCATCGCAGGCTCTGGCCCAAACAACGCCCGCCGCGCGCCCTGCGCATCCACCTTGTATTCGCGTTCCAGAAAATCCGCCACATATTGCCGCTTGCGATCCGACCATGTGGCATAGCTGGCATAAAACAGTTCTTTATGCATGATATACATCTGGCGCACATCCATCGGTGACAACTCGCTCAGCAGCATGTTCACCAAATCCCGGTTTGGTCCCGCCGCCGCCCGCAACGTATAGAAATACGCCGGATGCTCAGAGGTGATGCGCGGCCAATCCCCGGCCTTTTCGACCCAAGCCAACAGCGCCGCCAAGCCCTTGAACTCATCAGGCAGGGCATTGCCCAGTTTCACCGCAATCTTGCGCAATTCGGTTCGGCGTGCGTCGCCCACATCAAGGTTCAACGCATCCGCCGCCTCAACCAGAATGAAATCCATCTTCTGGCGCAGCACGGCGGCCGAATCCATATCGCGCGCCTGCACGATGGGTTCCACCAAACCGTTGCGCTCCAGCCAATCGGCAATCTCATTGCGCTGGGTCAGGTCCAGCACCGGCGAAATCGGCAGCTTGCCCAAATCCACCCGCGCTTTGGTTGCAATCACCCCCGGAAATGCCACATCGCGAAAGATATACAGCCCGCCAAAATGCGCAGTCCAGAAATTCGCCTGCTCAAAGCTCATCGCCGGCAGGCTGATCGGCACCCGCGTCACATCGCCGGTTTTCCTGGCCAATTCGATCATCTCGGCAATCAGCACATCATCGCGCCAGCCATCGGGCTCGCCACGAAAGCGGTCGATCAGCTTGGCCAGTTTGGTCGCATCCGCCACATGCCGCCCAATCGTATCGGCCTCCACCGTCACCCGGCGAATGTCGAACAGCTTCGCCGGAGTTGACACTTCATAGACCGAGTTTTGCAACTCTCCCACCACCGCATCGCGCGCGGTAAGGGCGAAAAGCTGGCTTTCATTGGCGGCGATGAACTGGTCCAATATCCCGCGCGAGGTTGAAAATTTGATGTTCAACAGCGGTGCTGCTTTTTGGCTGGTGGTAAGCAAAATGAACTGCCGGTTGCAGCCATTGGGGTTCAGATACAATTCATCCCCCAACTCATCACCAATCTCGGGCGAATAACCCGAGATATCAATATGAAAATCCCTAAGCCCCGTCTCTTTCCCGGTCAGAGCCTTTAACGCCCGATTATACCGCTCGACCAATTGCGGCGAGGCCACCTCGATCAGGTTGCCAAACATCAGCCCTTTTTGGATGAGGCGTTTCATGTGCAGAACCTCCCCTCCCCTGAACGGCGCGGCGGTTCCACCTCAAGCGCATCCAAAATCCCTTGCATCACCCCGTCCAAATTGCCGTCCACCTCGGAATTCCAAAACCGCATCACAGCAAACCCCTCACCCCGCAACCAAGCATCCCGCGCCATATCCGCCTCACCGCCATGCCCGCCACCATCGACTTCGATCACCAGCTTTCGACCAAAATCCACGAAATCCGCAATAAATCGCCCCACCGGTGCCTGCCTGCGAAAATGCGTGCCAAGCATGCGGTTCACCTCTCGCAACTTGCCCCAAAGTTTGCGTTCCTGCGGCGTCATCGCAAGCCGCAATTCGCGCGCCCGCAAACGGATATGCGGTGTAATCCCGCTCATCGACCCCACCCCCAACCCCTCCCCACAAGGGGGAGGGGAGGCGCCTGTCGCCATGCCCTACATAGCCCCCAAACGACCCCCTCCCCCTTGTGGGGAGGGATGGGGTGGGGGATAGTGGCCACTTCCATCACCCCTTCCCCTCCAGATACCGCCGCTTCGCCTCTTCCTGCCGCTGATACTCCCGCACCATACCCTCAATCGCAACTTCATCCGACTTGTCGGCATAGCGGAACTCACTATCCGCATAGCGGTTGATTTCCTGA
>JAGPBG010000090.1 GCA_018063485.1 Cypionkella sp. | reverse complement strand
AGAATTGCCGAGATTGTGCGGGCGATCGGGCCGTCGTCATGATGCTCCCCTCGAACCGGGTGCGGTTTCTGATCTCGACGCAACCGATCGACTTCAGAAAGGGTCATGATGGCTTGGCGGCGCTGGTGTCGTCTGTGCTGCGCAAGGATCCATTCACCGGGACGGTGTTTGTGTTCCGCTCGCGTCGGGCGGACAGGCTGAAGCTCTTATACTGGGATGGCACCGGTCTGGTAATGGCCTATAAACGGTTGGAGGAGGCGACCTTCACCTGGCCCGCGATCAAGGATGGAGTGATGGCGCTGAACCTTGCCCAGTTCGAGGCGCTGTTTGCCGGTCTCGACTGGCGCAAGGTCAAGGCATTGGAGGCACGCCCGCCGGCTGCGGCAGAGTGAATCAACCGCTTGATTTGGCGTGTTTTTGCGGGTGTTTTATGGTAGCTCCAGCCTATGCAAACCGCACCCGCCATCGACCTTTCCACCATTCCTGCCGCGCAACGCGCGGCGGTGTTGGCGTTGATGGAAACCGTGGCTGCGCTGACGGAAATCACTCGGCGGCAAGAGCATCTGATCGCTGAGCTGAACCATGCCCTGCACGGCAAGCGCTCAGAAAAGCTCTCTGAAGATGAACGGCAGTTGGCGTTTGAGGATCTGTCCATCGCGCTGGCCGAGGTCGAGGCGGAGAAGGAAACGCGGGCCGCCAAGGCGGGCGATGGCGCGGCCAAATCTGCGCCGAAGCGCACCATCGGCAACCTGCCAGCCGCGCTGCCGCGGATCGAAGAGATCATCGAACCTGCCAGCCTGATCTGTCCTTGCGGCTGCGGAGTCATGCACAAGATCGGCGAAGACCGCAGCGAACGGCTGGACATCGTGCCGGCCCAGCTGCGCGTGATCGTCACCGTGCGCCCGAAGTATGCCTGCCGGACCTGCACCGACGGGGTGACCCAGGCACCGGCGCCCAGCCACATGATCATGGGCGGGTTGCCGACAGAAGCGACCATCGCCCATGTTTTGGTCAGCAAGTATGCCGATCACCTTCCCTTGTATCGTCAAAGCCAGATCCTCGCGCGCGCGGGCCTTGATCTGCACCGTGCCGTGCTGGCCGATTGGGTCGGCAAGGCAGCATTCCATCTAAAACCCATCGTCGATCGGATGGCCGAACACCTGAAGCGGTCATCCAAGCTGTTCATGGATGAGACAACAGCCCCGGTGCTGGATCCGGGGCGCGGTGTGACAAAGACCGGATACCTTTGGGCGCTGGCCCGCGATGACCGACCTTGGGGCGGCGAGGGCCCGCCCGGAGTGGTCTATTTCTATGCCCCCGGTCGCGCGGGCGAGAATGCTGAAACCTTCCTCACCGGCTTCGATGGCATCCTGCAGGTGGATGGCTATACCGGCTATAACCGGCTGACCAAACCTTCCCGCAAGGGCGGCGCGCCCGTTCGGGTGGCGCATTGCTGGGCGCATGCACGGCGCAAACTCAAGGAAATCTTCGACCGCGACGGCTCCGAAATCGCCGCCGAAGGCCTGCGCCGCATCGCCGAGTTCTATGCCATCGAGGCCGACATCAGGGGCGTCTCACCTGGTCAGCGCCTCTCTGCCCGTCAGGCCCGCACCGCGCCACTGGTGGCCGCTTTCGGCGACTGGCTGCAGGCCCATCGCCGCAAGATCTCCACGAAATCCCGACTGGGCGAAAAGCTGACCTATATCCATAACCACTGGGACGGGTTGCAAACCTTCCTGACCGACGGCCGCGTCGAGATCGACAGCAACAAGGTCGAAAACCTGATCCGCCCCATCGCACTCAATCGCAAGAACGCCCTCTTTGCCGGACACGATGAAGGCGGCGTCGCCTGGGGCCGCATCGCCTCGCTGATCGAGACCTGCAAGATCAACGGCATCGAGCCCTTCGCCTATCTCAAGGCCACCCTGACTGCCATCGCCAACGGCCACCCGCAAAGCCGCCTCGACGATCTGCTGCCGTGGAACTTCACGCCATCAAGATAAGCTACCCGTGGTCCCCAGCGACCGCTTACGTTGCAGATGATATGATCTGGTTAGGTCAAGCTCGGGCTGGGTGCGGCACCATCGCCTGTCTCTCCGATGAATTCCTCTCTTCGGTAGCCTTGCATATATAAAAGCGCCGTCAGATCACCATGGTTCACCCGCAAGTCGCATTGCGCGGCAACATTGGGCTTTGCATGGAGCGCCACCCCCGCACCGGCCGCCCCCAACATCCCCAGATCATTCGCACCATCGCCGACAGCCATCGCGGCGGTCACCGAAATGCCCAAGGTTGCCGCAATCTCTTCAAGAGCCTGCACTTTTGCCGCGCGACCCAGAATCGGCCAAAGCACTGATCCGGTCAATTTACCGTCACTGATACCCAGAGTGTTTGCGCGATTTTCATCAAAACCAAGCATCTGTGCAACTGCGGCGGTAAAGGCGGTGAATCCACCTGACACCAGTGCCGCATAGGCACCATTGGCCTTCATCGTTGCCACCAATGCCCTGCCTCCTGGCATAAGGGTGATACGATCGCGGATCACTTCGGCAATGACGGCTTCAGAAAGGCCCTGCAACAGCCCTACCCGCTCGCGCAAAGCGCTCTCGAAATCTAGTTCCCCATTCATCGCACGGGCGGTGATTGCAGCCACATGCGCGCCCACGCCTGCCATATCCGCCAATTCGTCAATGCACTCTTGCTGAATCATCGTGCTGTCCATGTCAGCAATCAAAAGGCACTTCTTGCGCCCGGCCTCGGCCTGCACCAAAAGATCAATCCCCATGGTTTGCAGGCTTTGCCATACCTCCCACAGGTTTTGCGGTTTCGCCGCAATTGGGAACTCGGCGGCGATACCTGGATCCAGCCATGTTGCATCGCCCCCGCCCCAGGCATTTCGCAGCGCCTCTACCGTGGCACGGTCAAGTTTTGGGTGCAGCGGATTGGTCAGTACTGTCGCGATATACATCCAGAGATTCCGATGGTGGGGGGTGGCGTCGCAAATCAAAGCCGTTGCGCCGCTTTAGCGTGATTTTTCCACTTGTGCCAGACTGCAACCCTCCCTATTCATGGCGGTGGGACACCCCTCCCCAACGAGGGGCATTTATCTGTAAGGATACCATGTCTGATCTTGAAACACCGGCTCAGCGCCCGGTAAACCCGCGCTTTTCTTCTGGCCCTTGTGCCAAAATCCCCGGTTACAGCCTTGAAATGCTTCGCGACGCGCCGCTTGGCCGATCGCATCGCGCTGCTGTCGGTAAGACAAAGCTGAAACAGGCGATTGACCTTACCCGTGAAATTCTGGGCGTTCCAGCCGATTACCGCATTGGCATCGTCCCCGGCTCTGACACCGGCGCTGTTGAGATGGCGATGTGGTCGCTGTTGGGCGCAAGGCCGGTTGAGATGCTGGCCTGGGAGAGTTTTGGCGAAGGCTGGATCACCGATGTGGTCAAGCAATTGAAGCTGGACGCCAAGGTGAAGATTGCCCCCTATGGGCAGATCGTTGATCTCGCGACAGTGGATTTCAATTCCGACGTGGTTTTCACCTGGAATGGCACCACCTCGGGGTGCCGCCTGCCCGATGCCGACGCAATCCCCTCGGATCGGCAGGGTCTGACCATCTGCGACGCCACTTCGGCCGCTTTTGCAATGGAGCTGGATTGGGCGAAGCTGGACGTCAGCACTTTCTCTTGGCAAAAGGTACTGGGTGGTGAGGGTGCGCATGGTGTGATCATCCTGTCACCCCGCGCGGTGGAACGGCTGGAGGCCTATACACCCTCTTGGCCGCTGCCAAAGATTTTCCGCATGACGTCAAAGGGCAAGCTGATCGAGGGTATCTTCGCTGGCGAAACCATCAATACCCCCTCGATGCTGGCAGTGGAAGATTACCTTGTGTCGCTGAAATGGGCGCAGTCGGTGGGTGGGTTGGCCGGGCTGATCGCACGCGCCTCCGCCAATGCAGCGGCCGTTTGGGATTTTTGCGCCAGGAACCCTTGGCTGCAAAACCTGGCCAAGACGCCCGAGATTGCCTCGACCACAAGCGTTTGCCTGAAATTCAGCGACGCCCGCATCAAGGACAGCGAAGCTTTTGCCAAAGCCGTGGCCAAGCGCCTGGAAAAGGCCGGGGTCGCCTATGACATCGGCGCCTATCGAGATGCGCCTGCAGGGCTGCGGATCTGGTGCGGATCAACGGTGGAAACCGCTGATGTCGCGGCCCTGATGCCGTGGATCGCCCATGCGTTCCACGCTGAAATCGCAGCGCAAATCTAATCAGGAGTCGGGGTCGCCCCCGACTGATCCCCCTCATATGGAGTCCCGAATGGCCCCCCGCGTTCTTGTATCCGACGAACTTTCTGAAACCGCTGTTCAAATCTTCCGTGACCGTGGCGTCGAGGTGGATTACCTGCCGAAGCTGGGCAAAGACAAAGAGGCGCTCGCCGCAGTGATCGACCAATATGATGGTCTGGCCATTCGTTCGGCCACCAAGGTCACCGAGAAATTGCTGGAAAAGGCCACCCGCCTCAAGGTGATTGGCCGCGCGGGCATCGGCGTTGACAATGTTGATATTCCGGCCGCCTCCAAGAAGGGTGTGATCGTGATGAATACGCCGTTCGGGAATTCGATCACCACGGCCGAACATGCGATTGCGATGATGTTCGCCGTGGCGCGGCAACTGCCCGAGGCCAACGCCTCCACCCAGGCCGGAAAATGGGAGAAGTCCCGTTTCATGGGTGTGGAATTGTTCAACAAGACGCTTGGCGTGATCGGTGCCGGGAACATTGGCGGCATCGTGAGTGACCGTGCTCTCGGTCTGAAGATGAAGGTTGTGGCCTATGACCCGTTTTTGTCGGACGAACGGGCACATGCCATGGGTGTCACCAAGGTCGAGTTGGACGAGTTGCTGGCTCGCGCTGATTTCATCACCCTGCACGTTCCCTTGACCGATAAAACCCGCAACATCCTTTCGGCTGAAAACCTTGCCAAGACGAAGAAGGGCGTGCGGATCATCAACTGCGCGCGTGGTGGTCTGCTCGACGAGGCCGCCTTGGCCGAGGCTTTGAAATCTGGCCATGTCGCAGGCGCGGCGCTGGATGTCTTCGAGGTTGAGCCCGCCTCTGAAAGCCCGCTGTTCAACCTGCCCAATGTCGTCTGCACGCCGCATCTCGGGGCTGCGACAACCGAAGCTCAGGAAAACGTCGCGTTGCAGGTTGCCGAGCAGATGTCGGATTACCTGCTCACCGGGGCCGTCCAAAACGCCTTGAACATGCCCAATGTCACTGCCGAAGAGGCCGCCGTGATGGGGCCCTGGATCAAACTTGCCAGCCATCTGGGAGCCTTCATCGGCCAGATGACCGAAGAGCCGATCAAGGCAATCAATATCCTTTATGATGGCACTGTTGCGGGAATGAATCTTGCCGCCTTGAATTCAGCGGTGATTGCAGGTGTTCTGAAGGCGCAAAACCCGGATGTAAATCTGGTTTCGGCCCCCATCGTGGCCAAAGAGCGTGGTATTCAGATTTCAACCACGCGTCAGGACAAGACCGGTACGTTTGACGCCTATATCAAGGTTACAATGGTGACCGAAAAGCGTGAGCGGTCGGTTGCGGGCACCTGTTTCTCGGATGGCAAGCCACGCTTTATCCAGATTAAAGGCATCAACATTGACGCCGAGATCGGGGCGCATATGCTCTATACTGCAAATGCGGACGTTCCGGGCATTATTGGCCTGTTGGGCATGACGATGGGGAAAAATCATGTCAATATCGCCAACTTTACGCTTGGGCGGTCAGGCATCGGCAAAGAGGCCATCGCCATCCTTTATCTGGATCAAGCAATTGATCCCAAAGTGGTCAACACGCTGGAATCAACTGGAATGTTCCAGCAAGTAAAGCCTTTGCACTTTGAGGTTGCCTGACATCAGGGACATTCTTTCGACGCAAGGCAAAATCTTAAATCCGCCGGGGTCAAATCATCCGGCGGCCAGCGCCCATGGGCCATGCGTTCCGCTTTGCCCGTCACTGCGCGCAAAGCCGTGCGCCCCGAAGAAATCGCGTTGCGCCTGGATCATGTTGGCGGTTCCGCGTGCGCAGCGCATCATGTCAAACCAATTCAGCCCTGCGGCAAGCGCCGGAACCGGCAGCCCGGCGATCTGGCATTGCGAAACCACGCGGCGCAATGCCGATTGATGCCTGCGCAGCAAATCCACAAAGTAGGGTGCAAAGATCAGGCTGCGCGCGGCATCTTCGGTCAGCGCGGTCGCCATGTCGTTCAACATCGCCGAACGGATGATACAGCCCGCGCGCCAGACCCGCGCCACTTCGGGCATCGGCAGGGCCCAGCCCTTTTCCACTGATGCCGCCGTCAACATTTCGAACCCCTGCGCATAGCACAGAATCTTTCCGGCAATCAGTGCGCCCTCCAGATCCGAGAGGCTGACAGAACTCAGGCTCTCGGCCGGGGCACCGAAGATCGCCTCTCCGCGCTGACGATCCTCAAGCCGGGCGGATACATTGCGCGCCATGACCGCCGCTTCAATAACCGGCACCGCCGTGGCAAGGTGCTGGGCCTCAATCGCCGTCCAGCGCCCGGTGCCCTTTTGCCCGGCGGCATCCAGAATAACATCCAGCATGGCGGCTCCGGTAGCAGGATCGCGCGCCAATGCCACTTTGCCCGAAATCTCCGTCAGATAGGAGCGCAAGACTCCCTTATCCCACCCCTCGAAGATCCGGCCAATGGCCTGAGCGGTAATGCCCATTCCGTCGCGCATCGCGCCATAGGCTTCGGCAATCATCTGCATGTCGGCGTATTCTATGCCATTATGCACCATCTTCACGAAATGCCCTGCCCCCCCTTCGCCCATCCAGCTAGCGCAAGGCGCTGCCTCATGGCGCGCAGCAATTGCGGTCAGAATCGGCGCAACCCGATCCCACGCCCGCCTATCGCCCCCACCCATGATCGACGGCCCGTGCCGCGCACCCTCTTCGCCGCCTGAAACCCCAATCCCCAGAAACAGCACCCCAGCCGCTGCGGCCTCGGCGCTGCGCCGTTCGGTATCGTGGAAATTGGCATTGCCCGCATCAATGATCAGATCGTGCGGCCCCAACAATCGGCGCAATGCCAAGATCTGTGCATCAACAACCGGACCGGCAGGCACCATCAAGACAATGGATCGTGGCGGCGACAGGGCCGCGACCAATTGCTCCAGCGTTTCAGCCGGCACGAGATTTTTCGCCAAGGGCCCCGCATCGGCCATGAATTGATCGGTAACCGTCGTGGTTCGATTCCACACCGCAATGTGGTATCCGTTTTCTGCAATGTTCAGCGCAAGTGCCGCGCCCATCGTTCCCAGTCCGACAAGGCCGATCTGCGCAAGCGTTTCCGGTTTCTGATTGGGCATTGCCGACTCTCCTGTGCTTCACGGAATGTTAGCGATAACCAACGAAAGGGTCAAACCGCTGACTTCCCCCTGTCGACTGCCGGGGTTACAGTCTGGGGGACGAGTGGGGAGAGATATGCGAACCTATGCTATTGGCGACATTCACGGCCATCTTGATCTTTTGCGCGCGCAGCATGAATTGATTGCCAGGGATATGGCTCAGTTCGGCCCGGCACCGGTGGTTCATATCGGCGATTTGGTGGATAGAGGGCCGAACAGCCGCGGGGTGATCGAATTTCTGCTGGCAGGTGTTCAATCGGGCCTGGATTGGGTTGTCCTCAAGGGCAATCACGACAGGTTGCTAACCGGATTTCTGGACGATCCCAAAAGACGCGATCCAGCTATGCGCTCTGACCTCTCCTATCTGCACCCGCGCATCGGCGGCGGCGCAACTTTGGCCTCATATGGCATTGCCAACGCGGCTGATCGCCCGATTGCGCCGGTTCATGC
>JAGPBG010000089.1 GCA_018063485.1 Cypionkella sp. | reverse complement strand
CGAATAAGCGCGAACACATGATCAAAAGACCCCCCGAGGAATATCGGGGGGCCTTTTGCGTTTTGGGTCAAGCGACTCGCTGCGCTGCAAACGGCCCAATTCCAATCAGATGGATCAGAATTCTCATTGCTCCCGTTTGCAGGCAGATCGTCTGACGGCAGCTTTGAGCCGATCTTACCCAAACGCTGCAAAACCACAAATGAGCATTACTCCAAAAGAGGCAAACGCGCTGCCGTTGCACCCACTTGACTTACGCCGCCAGAGTGTCGCGCGCGCACCCAAAAACCAACTCCAATTACCCCTCTGGCCCTCCCGCCAAGGCCCTGCTAGTCCTAGCCTTTCAAAGGGGCAGGCATGATCATTTCAGACAACCTTCGCGGCGCGATCTATATGAATCTGTCGATGTTCGCTTTCACGGTGAATGATGCAATCATGAAAGAGCTCACCGAAACCCTGCCGCTGTTTCAGACCATCGCCTTGCGGGGGGTGATTGCGACATCGATGCTGCTCGTGGTGGCCGCTGTTACCGGTGGCTTGCGTCTGCCTGCGGTGCGGCATGACCGAATTCTCATTCTCTTTCGCTCGCTTGCCGATGTTCTGGCGACAGTGCTGTTTCTGACCGCGCTCAAACACATGGCGCTTGCCACCCTGTCGGCAGTCATGCAGGTTACGCCCTTGGCGGTAACTCTGGGTGCGGCGCTCTATTTCAAGGATCCGGTGGGCTGGCGCCGGCTGACAGCCATCTTTGTTGGCTTCATGGGCGTGATGCTGATCATCCGTCCGGGGATGGAGGGTTTCGACATCTGGTCAATCCTCGGGCTGTGTTCGGTTGCCACGGTGGTGCTGCGCGATCTTTCGGTGCGTAAACTGACCGGATCGGTCCCCTCTATCGTGGTGGCTCTGGGTGCAGGTGTGGCGGTAACCGCAATGGGGGCCATCGGTTCCATCGTCGAAGGCTGGCAATCAGTGGCCTTGTGGCAAGCCCTGCTGATCCTTGGCGCGGGCACCATGGTGACTATCGCCTATATCAGCTCGGTTACCGCGATGCGGGTGGGCGACATCGGTTTCATCGCACCGTTTCGATACACCTCGTTGCTCTGGGCCATCGTGCTGGGCTGGTTCGCTTTCCATACCCTGCCAGATACCTATTCCCTGATCGGGGCCGCAATTGTGGTGGCAACCGGCATCTATACCCTGTTGCGCGAGCGGAAATTGCGCGCTGCAAGGGCCTGATGATTTGCAACAGGCAAGGTGCTGGCATATAGAGACCGGATTCCGGGCGCTACTCTCGGTCACAGGATCACAATGACCCATCTTTCCGTCGTCATTCCCGCCCGCAATGAGGCCGACAATATCGTGGGGCTGGTCGAAGCCATCGACCGGGCCCTGGCACCGCTTGCGCCCTTCGAGATCATCGTGGTTGATGATTGCTCGACCGATAACTCACTCACTGTCTTAACCGAGAAATCGCGCCTGATGCCGCATCTTCGCCTGATCCGGCATGACCGCTCGGGCGGGCAATCGGCAGCGGTTCACTCCGGGGTGAAGGCGGCGCGGTCGGCGGTGATCTGTACCCTTGACGGTGACGGCCAGAACCCTCCTGAAGAATTGCCGAAACTGGTGGCGCCGATCCTGAATGACGCCACGGGCCGGATCGGGCTGGTGGCAGGGCAGCGGGTTGATCGGCAAGACACCTGGTCGAAAAAGGCCGCTTCACGCTTTGCAAATGGCTTGCGCGGCTGGCTATTGAATGATCACACCCGCGACACCGGTTGCGGGCTGAAGGCGTTTCGCCGCGAGGCCTTTCTTGATCTGCCCTATTTCGACCATATGCACCGCTATCTGCCCGCGCTGTTCACCCGTGACGGCTGGGAGGTGGCGCATGTTGATGTCAGCCACCGCGCGCGCGAGGCCGGGCGGTCCAACTACAGCAATATCCAGCGTGCCCTCGTGGGGGTCGTGGACCTTTTTGGCGTGATGTGGCTGTTGCGACGGCGCAAGAAAGCCCGCCCCGTCGCCCCCGTGGAATGATCGGAGCATGCCATGCAACATCTGATGACCTGGCTTCACGCCGACAGCCCACCCGAGGTTTTCTGGGTGCTGTTTGGGTTTGCGGCGCAATTGATGTTCACTGGGCGTTTCCTGATCCAATGGCTGGCCTCGGAAAAGCAAAAGAGATCGGTGGTTCCGGTGGCATTCTGGTATTTCTCGATCATCGGCGGGTTGATGCTTTTGGCCTATGCGATTTACCGGCTGGATCCGGTTTTCATTCTGGGTCAGGCGCTGGGCGTATTCATATACGCGAGAAACCTGTGGCTGATCAAACGTGAACACCATGATCCGGCGATTTGAAGGCGCAGGCTGGATCAAGCCCGCCTTCGCACTGGTCATTGCGGTAACGCTGATCCGATGGGCGCTTCTGGCCTTTGACCGTACGGATCTCTATGTTGATGAATCGCAATACTGGCTTTGGGGGCAGCATTTTGCCTTTGGCTATTATTCCAAGCCGCCGCTGATCGCCTGGCTGATCGGTGCCGTCACGACACTGGCCGGATCGGACGCGACATTCTGGGTGCGGATGCCCGGAGCGGCACTGCATGGGGCTACGGCGCTGATCCTTGCGGCCCTTGCTGCGCGTATTTACTCGGCCAAGACGGCCCTCTGGGTGGCGGCTGCCTATGTCACGCTGCCGATGGTGGCCTTGGGCAGCTTCACCCTTTCGACAGATACTGTCATGGCCCCGTTTTTCGCCGCTGCGCTCTATTTCCACCGCCGGCTGATCGAGACACCGCTGGCGCGTTTTGCTCTGGCCGCCGGGGCGATGGCCGGGATCGGCTTCATGGCGAAATATGCGGCAATCTATTTTCTGATAGGGATGGCTATGGCAGCCCTGTTGCACCGCGATCAACGCATAAGCCTGCGCCAAACCGTGCTGCTGCTCCTGGCCTTTGGCGCTGTGGTTTCCCCCAATATCATCTGGAACCTGAACAACCATCTGGCGACGCTGGCGCATACGATGGATAATGTGGGATGGGTGCGGCAGGGGAATCCGTTGGCCGGGATGCACCTGACCGGCCCCATTGACTTTCTTGCCAGCCAATTTGCAGTGATTGGCCCACTGGTATTTGCAGCCTTGCTGGTCAAGCTGATCAAACCGCGAGCAGAGGCGCTGGCGGGGTTTGTCTATCCGCCGCTGGTGGTGGTAATGCTGCAATCCTTGCTGGATCAGGCCTATGCCAATTGGGCGATTGCGGCCTATTTTGCGGGCACTGTTCTGGCGGTGACGGCGCTGCAACGCAGACCTGTTCTGCTCTGGCTGTCTTTGGCGGTGAACGGTGCACTTTCGCTTGCGCTTCCCGTCATTGCCACAACGCCATCAATCGCCATCGGCGAAAGGCCCATTCTTTTGCGCTATCTCGGGAGGGCAGATTTCAGCCAGCAGATCATCGACCTTGCCCGACAAAACCGGATCACCGATGTCATGGCAGAGTCTCGCGAGATTTTGGCCGATCTGTTTTACACCGGCCGCGACTCCGGTCTGGCATTCCATGCCCCACGCCCCAAGGGCCGCGCGCTCAACCACTATGAGGAAACCTATCCCTTGCCGCAGGGCCTGACGGAACAGCTTTTGATCGTGGCCGAGCAAACGCCTGCCTGTACACTGGCGACTCTGCCGCTCAGGGCTGAACAAACCGCCTATCGCAACTTTGCCTATGCTGCCTTTGTCGTCGATGCAGAGTGTTTCAATGCCGCACATTAACAGCCGGACCATCCTTGCCCTGCTTGGTCTGATTTTTCTCACCTCGATTGTGTTTGTGGTCTGGCCCACGCTTGATCTGAAGGTTACGGCTTGGTTCTATAAAGACGCCGCCTTCCCCCTCGCGCAAAATGGTCCGATTGAATCCTTTCGACTATTCCTGTGGGACGCCAGCCTTGTCATTCTGGCGGTGTTCTTGCTGATGACACTGGCCAGCGCGCTTTTGCGTCGTCCCTTGCTGGGACTGCCGTTAAAGGCATGGGCCTATGGGCTGGCTATCTATCTGCTTGGTCCCGGCATTTTGGTGAATGGGATACTCAAGGCCTATTGGGGCAGAGCACGGCCATTCTCCGTCACGGAATTCGGCGGCGATCGGCTGTTTTCCCGTGCCTACGCGATTTCAGATCAATGCGCCGCCAATTGCTCTTTCGTTTCGGGCGAAGTCGCGGGCACCGCCGCCATGTCCATCGGGCTTTGGCTGATCCTGTCCGTCTGGCGCAAGAAACTACCCAAAGCAATCCAAACCGCCCTTGCCGCGCTGATCCTGGCCCTGCCGTTTGTGGTAGGCGTGCAACGGGTCGCAGCGGGCAATCACTTTGCCTCGGATGCTGTCCTGGCTGGGCTGTTCGTTGCCCTGATCGCCGCGCTCTTGCATCCTCTGCTGCGCCCCCTGCCGTGACCATGGCGGCAGTTGACATCCCAAGCGACTCCCCCTATTAGCGCCTCATCCAAAGGGGCGGATCCTGTCTGTCTCTTGGTTTTAAAACGCTTGATGTGGTCATGATCCGGGCCGAAACGCTCCGATCCTCTGGAATTCCACCGCAACAGCCCCTCGGGGGTGCCTGCGGTTTTATCATTTTGCGATTCGCGCAAAGTGACGTCGAGAAGCAGTGCGCCCGGTTGGGCGTGAGTATTGACAGCGCAACACGAGGAAACGTGAATGCCAACCATCCAACAGCTGATCCGCAAGCCGCGGGAAGCCGTCGTAAGAAAATCCAAGTCGCAGCACTTGGAATCTTGCCCGCAAAAACGTGGGGTTTGCACCCGCGTTTACACAACCACTCCGAAAAAGCCGAACTCGGCAATGCGGAAAGTGGCCAAGGTCCGTCTGACCAATGGCTTCGAAGTCATCTCCTACATTCCCGGTGAAAAGCATAACCTTCAGGAACACTCTGTGGTTCTGATCCGTGGCGGTCGTGTAAAAGACCTTCCGGGTGTGCGTTATCACATCCTTCGCGGTGTTCTGGATACCCAGGGCGTCAAAGAACGTCGTCAACGCCGGTCGAAATACGGCACCAAGCGTCCGAAGTGAGGAAATAAACAGATGTCACGTCGTCACGCCGCTGAAAAACGCGAAATCCTTCCCGACGCCAAGTATGGTGATCGGATTCTGACCAAATTCATGAACAACCTGATGCTCGACGGTAAAAAATCCGTCGCTGAATCGATTGTTTACGGTGCCCTGAGCCGCGTTGAGACGCGTCTTAAGCGCGCCCCGATCGAATGCTTCCACGAGGCACTTGAGAATGTGAAACCTTCCGTCGAAGTGCGTTCGCGCCGCGTCGGTGGTGCCACCTATCAGGTTCCGGTCGAAGTGCGCACCGAGCGCCGCGAAGCCTTGGCCATCCGTTGGCTGATCATCGCTGCCCGCAAGCGCAACGAAAACACCATGGAAGAGCGCCTGGCTGCCGAGCTTTCGGATGCCGTCAACAACCGTGGAACGGCTGTGAAAAAGCGCGAAGACACCCACAAGATGGCGGATGCGAACAAAGCATTCAGCCACTATCGCTGGTAAGGGGCAAACATGGCACGCGAATTTGACCTGACCCGTTACCGGAATTTCGGCATCATTGCGCATATTGATGCTGGGAAAACCACAACGTCAGAGCGCATCCTTTTCTATACCGGCAAATCCCACAAAATCGGCGAAGTCCATGATGGCGCCGCCACCATGGACTGGATGGAGCAAGAGCAAGAGCGCGGCATCACGATCACTTCGGCTGCGACCACCACGTTCTGGGAGCGCACCATTGATCCGGGTCTGGAGCATGCACGTTCGGACAAGTATCGCTTCAACATGATCGACACTCCCGGCCACGTTGACTTCACCATTGAGGTCGAGCGTTCGCTGGCGGTTCTCGATGGCGCTGTCGTTCTTCTGGACGGCAACGCTGGCGTTGAGCCGCAGACCGAAACCGTTTGGCGTCAGGCTGACCGCTACAAGGTTCCGCGCGTCGTTTTTGTCAACAAGATGGACAAGACCGGCGCTGATTTCCTGAAATGCGTTCGCATGATCAAAGACCGGACCGGCGCAAACGCTGTTCCGATCGTTCTGCCAATCGGCGCAGAGGACAAGCTGGAAGGCATCATCGACCTGGTGACCATGGAAGAATGGGTCTATCTGGGCGAAGATCTTGGCGCAAGCTGGGAGCGCCGGCCGATCCGTGCTGCGCTGAAAGCCGAGGCCGATGAGTGGCGTTTGAACCTGCTGGAAACTGCAGTGGGCCAAGACGATGCCGCAATGGAAGCCTATCTGGACGGCATTGAGCCGACTCCGGAAGTGCTCCGCGCCTTGATCCGCAAGGGCACACTGGCGATTGATTTCGTTCCGGTGTTGGCGGGCTCGTCGTTCAAGAACAAGGGCGTGCAGCCTTTGCTGAACGCCGTGATCGACTATCTGCCTTCGCCTCTCGACGTGCCGCCCTACATGGGCTTTGCGCCGGGCGACGAGACTGAAACCCGCAATATCGCGCGTTCGGCAGATGATGATCAGCCGTTCTCGGCGCTGGCGTTCAAGATCATGAACGACCCCTTCGTTGGCTCCCTGACCTTTACCCGGATCTATTCGGGCAAGCTGGCCAAGGGTGACTCGATGCTGAATGCAACCAAAGAGCGTAAAGAACGCGTTGGCCGCATGATGATGATGCACTCCATCGAGCGTGAGGAAATCTCCGAAGCCTTCGCAGGTGACATCATCGCGCTCGGCGGTCTGAAAGAAACCACCACCGGTGACACACTTTGCGATCCGGCCAAGCCCGTTGTTCTGGAAACCATGACCTTCCCGGTTCCGGTTATCGAGATCGCGGTTGAACCAAAAACCAAGGCTGACCAGGAAAAGATGGGCATTGCCTTGGCTCGTCTGGCCGCCGAAGACCCGTCCTTCCGTGTGGAAACCGATCAGGAATCGGGCCAGACGATCATGAAGGGCATGGGCGAACTTCACCTCGACATCCTGATCGACCGCATGCGTCGTGAATTCAAGGTCGAGGCGAATATCGGTGCACCGCAGGTGGCTTATCGCGAAACCATCTCGCGCGAGCATGAGATCGACTACACGCACAAGAAACAGACCGGCGGCACCGGTCAATTCGCGCGCGTCAAGCTGGTCATCAGCCCGACCGAGCCCGGCGAAGGCTATTCGTTCGAATCGAAGGTTGTGGGCGGTTCGGTGCCGAAGGAGTATATCCCCGGCGTTGAAAAAGGCATCAAGTCGGTCATGGACTCCGGTCCTCTGGCGGGCTTCCCGGTGATCGACTTCAAGGTGTCGCTGATCGACGGCGCGTTCCATGACGTCGACTCCTCGGTGCTGGCTTTCGAGATCGCGTCGCGGGCTGCCATGCGCGAAGGTCTGAAGAAGGCCGGTGCGAAACTGCTGGAACCGATCATGAAAGTCGAAGTCGTCACCCCGGAAGAGTATACCGGCGGCGTCATCGGCGACCTGACCTCGCGTCGGGGCATGATCAACGGCCAGGACAGCCGCGGCAACGCGAACGTCATTGCCGCCATGGTGCCGCTGGCCAATATGTTCGGCTACATCAACACGCTGCGCTCGATGTCATCTGGCCGCGCAGTGTTCTCGATGGAGTTCGACCATTACGATGCTGTGCCGCAGAACATCTCGGAAGAGATCCAGAAAAAATACGCTTAATCGGTGTGGCGGGCCAAACCCCGCCCTACCAATCCGTAGGGTGCGCCTCACGCGCACCGCACCTATCCAAATCAGGAGGCCATGATGGCAAAGGCAAAGTTTGAACGGAATAAACCGCACGTCAACATCGGGACGATTGGTCACGTTGACCATGGCAAGACAACACTGACGGCTGCGATCACGAAGTATTTCGGCGATTTCCGC
>JAGPBG010000088.1 GCA_018063485.1 Cypionkella sp. | reverse complement strand
TTCCCCGCCTGTGCCCCAAAGCGACAGCGCGGCAACCACGGCAACGATACCGATCACGCCAAACACCCGCTGCCCTGTCATCATCAACAGCAACATTGATGAGAACATCAAGATTGCGATCATATCATTGGGCATCAGATCACCTCGCCGCGAATGGTCGCGATATCACGGAAGAAATAGGTCAGCGATTGCAGGATCATCAGCACAAAACCAAAACACATGATCAGCTTGATCGGCCACAGATAGGGTCGCCATGCGGTTGCCGAGCGTTCGGCGTATTGGAAGGCATAGGCCGTTGAATCAATGGCCCCCCAGAGCAGGACGCTGAGGTAAAAGATCAGCAACATCACCGTGAACAGATCCCACCATGCGCGCTTTTTGGGGGACCAGTTGGCATAAAGCAGATCCATACGGACGTGGCTGCCCAGTTGCATCGAATAGGGGCCGCCCAGAATGTAATAGGCCACCATGATGAATTGCGCCGTTTCCAGGGTCCAGTTCGACGGGTAGAAAAACGCCTTGGACACGGTGGACCACAACAGCACTGCCATCAGCGCGAACAGCAGATACATGGCAAAACGGCCGATACCATAGTTCAGCCGGTCAACGCTTCGGACAAAAACAACGATCAGGCGCGGCATGTTATCCTGCTTTCCGGCTGGTTTCGGTGGTGGCCAAGGCCTGCGCAAGGATCGGGGCAAGGCGATCGGCCATGGCCTCTTGGGCGCCGGGCGTGGCGATCAGGTCGTTGCGAACCTCAAGCATGGCATTGGGCAGACCATAGGGCGTGGCCTGAAGTCGCAGGGTGTGGGTTACATCATCAGCCGCCGAATAGGGCGCGTTCAGCCCGGTGATCAGGCCCGCGCCCTCGCTGGAGGCCATAATCGCCAGTGCAAGACCAGGATCGGCATCATGGATCACGCCAAATTCCACGCGGCGCGGTTGGTCAAAATAGATCGGCGTAAAGGAGTGAACGGTGATGATCACTGGCGACAGCCCCAGCGCGATACGCTCGGCAATCAAGCCATGCAGAGCGGCATGAAACGGGGCATAGATCGCCGCCGTACGCGCCGCGCGCTGGGCCGGGGTGATCCCTGCGTTGCCGGGGATGTCATGCAGTTCCGACCGGGTGGGCATGGCACCGACCATATCGGGCGCGCGGTTGCAATCATAGATCAGGCGGCTGACCGGGGCATGAAGGCTGACAGCATCCAACCTGTGGGCCAGCCCGCGCATCAGACCAAGCGCTCCCGGATCCCAGGCGATATGGGTGCTGCGTTGCGCCTCGCTCAGGCCCAGATCGCCCCAGGGCAAGGGAAAGAGGTTGCTGGCATGTTCACAGACCAGCACGATCCGCCCCTTGCATGAGCGGTTCTCTATGGTCGGCGCAAAGGCCGCAATTGTGCTATCGTTCAAGGCAGTCATTGCTGCGAGTCATCCCTGTTATGGCAACAGCGTCCTCTGACGCGACCCATTCTGTCAAGAAAATTTCCGAGATATTTTTTCTGTTACAAATTTTCCAGAATTGTTTAAGCTGCTTCTTGTTGGGTGCAGGTATCGGGAGCGGTAAATGGAGCGCGTGATCTCGGTGCAAGAGCGGTTGCGGGCCGGGTTGCCGGATTTGACGCGGGCCGAACGGCAATTGGCCACTCATATCTTGCGGCAATACCCGGTGGCGGCGCTGGGCTCGATCACCGCTTTGGCCAAGGCGGCCGAAGTTTCGACACCGACTGTGGTGCGACTGGTGCAAAAGCTGGGCTACAAAGGCTATCCCGATTTTCAGGGAGAATTGCGCGGCGAGGTTGAAGCGATGCTGGTTTCGCCCCTTGCCAAGCATGATCGCTGGGCGGGCGGCGTGCCCGACACCCATATCCTGAACCGCTTTGCCGATACAGTGATGGCCAACTTGCTGGCGACGCTAAGCCAGATTGATCATGCCGAGTTTGATGCAACCGCGGAAATGCTCGCTGATCCGGCGCGGCAGGTGTTTGTGATGGGCGGGCGGATCACTCATTCGGTGGCCGATTATTTCGTAACCCTGATGAAAGTCGTGCGCCCGGATGTGACCCAGCTTTCGGGGATGTCAAACACCTGGCCCCCGGCCCTGCTGGACATGAAACCCGGCGACATTCTGATGGTGTTCGATATCCGTCGCTATGAAAACTCGGTGCTGCAACTGGTGGAAATGGCGGTGGAGCAGGGGGCAGAGGTGCTGCTGATCACCGATCGCTGGATCTCGCCTGCCGCCGTCCATGCGCGCTTTACGATGTCTTGCCATATCGAAGCGCCTTCGGCCTGGGACAGTACCGTGTCTATCATCGTGCTGGTAGAGACGCTGCTGGCGGCGGTACAATCGCTGACCTGGCCGCAAACCGAAAAGCGGTTGCAGCGGTTGGAGGATCTGTATCGCCAATCGTTGCTGTTCCGGCGTCACCGCTAGGCACGGCTTTACATTGCGATGGCTGCGCGCCAGAAGCACGGCGACATTTCCGGGGATATCATGTTTGAAGTTGCAACCCATCTGGCGCTGGTGCTGGTCTGCGCCGCTTTTGTTGCGGGTTTTGTCGATGCGATCGCGGGCGGGGGCGGGTTGATCACGGTGCCAGTGTTGCTTTTGTGCGGGGCCTCACCGCTGGAGGCCTTGGCCACCAACAAATTGCAAGGCGCGTTTGGTGCGGGGACGGCAGCGATCAGCTATGCGCGGGCAGGGCATGTGCGGCCCTTTGATCAGCTTGGGATGGCGGTGATTGCGGCAATTGCCGGGGGCGCCGGGGCTTTGGTCGCCCATTTGGTGCCGGTCGAGGCGCTGCGGCTGATCATGCCGGTGGTTCTGGTGGCGGTGGCCGCGTTTTTTGCGTTGAAGCCGGGGCTAAGCGATGATGCGCGGGTTGAGCGGATCAAACCTGCGGCCTTTGCGGTAACGGCGGTGCCGCTGATTGCGGGCTATGACGGTTTCTTTGGCCCCGGCACCGGCAGTTTCTACATGCTGGCTTTTGTAATGCTGGCGGGGTTTGGGGTGCTGAAGGCGACGGCCCATACAAAGATACTGAATTTTGCCTCCAACCTTGGCAGTCTGATCGTGTTCATGTTTGCCGGGGCAACCTGGTGGGCCACCGGGCTTGCGATGGCGGTGGGGCAGGTTGCCGGTGCGGCACTGGGCGCGCGGTTGGCGATGCGGGTCGGGGCGCGGCTGATCAAGCCGCTGATCGTGGTGACATCGACGATTCTGGCCCTGCGCCTGTTGTGGCAGGCGCTGGGCTGATTTCAGGCGGTTTGCTTGCTTTTCTGCGGTGCGGGATTTGGCAGCAACGGATAGATCAGTTGCTGATGATACAGCGCCGGAACCGGATCATCACAGCCATAGGCGATGGGCATCCGGTCGGGCATCCGCAGCGTGCCGGCAATGGCATCAATGAACGACAACTGCCCGGCAAAGTTCTTGTCATAGGCGCTGCGCTCATTGGCGTGGTGCCAATGGTGGAACTGCGGCGAAGCCACCAGCCATTTCAGCGGGCCGAAATCCAGCTTGACATTGGAATGGATCAGCAACGCTTGCCAATGGTAAATGATCGCATAGATCATCACGGCCATCGGTGAAAACCCCAACGCATAAACCGGCAGCATCGAGGCTGACATGGTGATCAATTGATCCACCGGATGCACGCGATGCGCGGCCAGCCAATCCATTTCCTCGATCGAATGATGTACGGAGTGGAATTTCCACAGCCACGGCACCGCATGAAAGGTGCGGTGGGCGGCGTAGAAACCGACATCGGCGATCAGGATCACTTCGATGGTTTGCAGCCACAGGGGTTGTGATTGCACAAAGGCAAGCAAGGATTGCGGAACCATCAGATCCGAGGCCGCCATCCAGCCAATCATCACCGCAATGAACAACAGCTTGATCATGACGCCATTGAAGATCAGGTAGAACACATCGTTCAGCCAGTTCTTGCGGATCAGCTTTTGCTCGGCGTGCAGCGGCAAGATCTGCTCGAACGGGATGAAGATCAAAGCGGCAATAAGAATGGCGCGCCACTCGATCAGACCCAGAATATCCATTGCGATTTTCCTTTGTCCAGGACCTGGCTTAAAACAGATGTGGCAAAACCATCGGAGTGCGGGTTTTGTAGTCGGCGTATTCAGGGAACACGCGGCTCAGCACCGTCTCTTCATTCAACATCCGGCGGTATTGGAAGTAGAATTGCAGCACCCCGAAGATCACGGCCAAAAAGCTGCCATTCAGCAAGACAACACCAATCACTGTCAACGCCTCGGCGGTGTAAAGGGGGTGGCGCACATGGGAATAGGGGCCAGCGGTAACCAATTCGCGCGCGGTGGCCATCACTGAAAAAGCGCGGCCCAGCCACCACAGGCACCAGATGGAACCGGCAGATCCGGCGATGATCAGCCATGTGGCGATGGCCAACTGGCCTTCGGAAATCTCGGCATGGGGAACGGCGATCAGGCCCATCAGGATAAAGGTGCCCATAAAGGCGGAAAAGCGGGCCTCGAACCCGGAGGCAGCCTCTTTCGCCGGGCTGCGGGTGACCGTCATCCAGACGATCAGCGAGATGAACCCAAAGGCGATCACATTGGCAACGGCCATCATTGCCCAATGAAAATCATAGACCGGTGCCGCGAACATGGCGGAAATGTTCTGAGAGTTCATGTAGAACTGCCACAGGAAGAAAACCAGAATGACGGTCTTTCCCAAGGAATCCTCGATCTGCAATTTGCGCGATGAAAGGGTGCTCAATAGTGAGGCATTGGTTGCAGCCTGTAGGGTCATGGATTTTCCTGTTTGCCAAAATTGCGATTGCGCTCGATTTGGGAAACAATTGGCCGCAGAAAATGGCGAATTCGTGATGGATTTGTGCTTAGTTAGCGGCTTGATATCCCCAGGCCGCATCTTGCATCTCACGCAGACGCGATGCGGTGCGGGCAAATTCGAACGATCCAGCGCCTTCGGTATAAAGCCGCTCGGGTTCATCCGCCGCAGAACAGATCAACCGGACCTTGGCCTCATAAAGCGCGTCAATCAAGATCACAAAACGCTTGGCCTCGTTGTAATTGCTGGCTGAAAGATGAGGGATGTCTTCAAGGATCAGCACCCGGACCGCCGAGGCGATGGCCAGAAAATCAGCCGGGCCAAGCGGTTTGGCGCAAAGATCCCAAAAGCTGGCACGCCCCACGCCATTGGCAAAGCCCGGCAGCTCGACAAAGCGGCCGTTCACTTGCAGCCGCAGCACCTCGCCTTTGTCGCCGCCGGTCAGATCGGACCAGATCGCTGAAATATCGGCGGCGGCCTTGCCGGCAGGATGAAAATACACCTTGGCCCCGGTCAGGCGATGCTGGCGGTAATCGGTCGGGCTAACCAGTTCCACAATCTCCATCCGCTCACGGATCAGGGCGATGAAGGGCAGGAACAGCGCCCGGTTCAGCCCGTTCAGATACAGATCCTCGGGCGGGCGATTCGAGGTGGTGACAATGACCACACCCGCAGCGTAAAGTTTTTCGAACAGCCTGCCCACGATCATCGCATCGGTGATGTCGGTGATCTGCATCTCATCAAAGGCCAGAAGGCGGGTGTCGCGGATGATCGCCTCGGCCACCGGGGCAATAGCGTCGTCCACGCCGCTTTGGCGTGCCAGATGCAACCCGCGCTGGATTTCCTGCATGAAAGCATGGAAATGTACGCGGCGTTTGTTGGGAATATCGGTGGCGGCAAAGAACAAATCCATCAGCATGGATTTGCCCCGTCCGACCCCTCCCCAAATATACAGGCCCTTTGGCGGCGTGATCGGCTTGGCAAACAACCCCGCAAACAGGCCCACGCGGCGGCTGGCATTGGCTTGCAACCATTCGCTCAGCACGTCCAGCCGCGCCAACACCGCCATTTGCGCAGGGTCGGTATGCAGGCTGCCGTCTGCGATGCGGGAATGATAAACTTCGGTCAGACTCAAGGACATGGCGTTGTATAGGCCAGCAGGTTAGGCAGGAAAAGACCTGCGCGAGGGCAAACCGGGCTGATCTTGCCAACGTCCCCTGATCTCTGATTGCAAAAACGCCAATTGTCTGCGCGCGTTTAGCGCCATTTGTTCCTGAGCGCATAATGTGCGCCGGGGCCTCTTTTCTGTGGTAAGACTGAAAAACTCGGACTTGATCCTCAGAAGCAGAAACCGCAGACTGCGAGCGCAAGGTTTTTCCGGGGCGGTGCAGGATTTACGGTGCCCGCTCAAGTGATTGGTGCGATACGGGGCCCTCTTTGGGCGCTATTTCAGATTGGGGTCGCAATGTCTTGGTATAGCAAGGTCGCGTGGAAAGAAGGGTTGTTCCTGCAACCGCACCACTTGCAGCAAAATGACCGCTATGTCGAAAAACTGATCGAAGCGCGCACGCGGCATGTCTCGCCCTATCCTTGGGGCATTGAGGAGATGCGGGTGAACCGCGACCGGCTGCAACAGGGTCGGATCGAATTGGCGCTGGTTTCCGGCATTTTCCCCGATGGCACGCCGTTTGATGCGCCCGCCGTGTCGCCCTTGCCCCGCGCGATTGAGGTGCCCACCGGAGCGGATGGGATGGCGATCTGGCTGACCCTGCCAGATCAGGTGATGAACGGGCGCGAAGTGGCGATGGACGATGAAAAGGGCGCCGCAACCCGCTATGTTCTGGGCGCGGAAACCATCGCGGATTCGGCCTCGGCGCTGCGGTTGGAGCAGCAGATCGAGATTGCCGCCCCCCGGCTGGAACTGGACATCCGTGCCACCCCCAAGCCCGGCTATCAGTGCCTCAAGATCGGGCGCATCGTTGAGGTGCGCGACAATGTGATCATTCTCGACGATGCTTTCCCGCCGCCCCTGTTGACGATTTCGGGGCATTCGGTGGCTCTGGGCTGGCTGGACCGGGTGATCGGTTGGGTGGAAACCAAACTGGAGAGCCTCGCGCGTTATGCCGCCGATCCGGGCGCGGGCGGTGGCTTGCAGGCGACCGATTACTTCATGCTGCTGGCGTTGAACCGTGAAATCAATGTGCTGCGCCATCTGCGCAACAGCCGTTATGTGCATCCCGAGCGGCTTTTTGAGGAGTTGCTGAGGTTCTCTGGCGAGTTGTGGACCTTTGATCAGGACAAGCGCCTTGCCCCGCCCTATGACGCCTATGATCACGCGGATCTGAAGGCCTCGATTGAACCGGTGGTGCGCGATATCCAACGCTTGCTCAGCCGCGATGTCGGCCGGGCAACCCGGCTGGAACTGGTGCAGGTGCGGCAGAATTCCTATCTGGCGCAGGTGGCGGATCGCAACTTGTTTCGGGATGCGACATTCGTGGTCGAGGTGGAAAGCAGCCGCGCCCTTACACTGGTGCAGCAGCAGTTCCCACAGTTGTGCAAGGTGGGGCCAAACACCCGCATGGCCGAGATCGTGAACAACAACCTGCCGGGGATCGAGCTGATCCACACCCCGACCCCGCCCCGCCAGATCCGGGCGGTGTCGCGCAACGTCTATTTCATTCTGGAAAAGAACTCGCCACTGTGGCGTGAGTTTTCCAATGCGCCCGCCATCGGGATGCATTTTGCCGGCGATTGGCCGGACCTGAAACTTGAGCTTTGGGCCATCGTGGAGACGCGGGCATGAGCAGCGGCGACGGCAAGGACAAGACGGTTATCGGTGGCAGCCCCGGTACGCCTTCGCCCTTGCCCGGAGGGGTCACCCCGATGCCGCAGGGCAAACGGCAGGCGGTGCCGAACCAATCCACGGTGATCGGTGGGGCTTTGCCGGGGGCGCAACCGTTCAACCCGTCGCACGGCTTTGGCCAACCGCAGCACCCCGCGCCCGGTGGCGGTTTTGGCGGTTTTGACAACAACCTGGCGGGAAATGACGCCTGGACCTCGGGCGTAGGTGGCATCGGCACCCCTGCAC
>JAGPBG010000087.1 GCA_018063485.1 Cypionkella sp. | reverse complement strand
GATCGACGCCATACCACCGCCGGTAAAGCTCTGCGATACCCCGGCGCAACTCGGGCAGGCCAAGCGAAACCGAATATCCCAAGGATTGGGTGTTCAACTGCTTTGTCAGCACCTGACGCGCCCCAAGCGGTGCCGGGGTGCCGGGCTGGCCAATTTCCAGATGGATGATGCGCTGACCTGCTGCTTCCAGCCGGCTGGCCTGTTCAACCATATCCATCACAATAAAGGGATCAACCTGACCCCGGCTTGATCTATCCATCACCCTGCCCTTATGGTTGCCGCCAATTGTTCACCGAGCGCGGGCGGCGTCAAGCCTGCGCCAGACTTGAGGTATAGGATGCGGTTTTCTCTTGGAGCTATGTTGGCCCCTGCCCTTGTAATGGCGTCAACCGCCTATGGGGGTGGTTTGGGCGATATGACGGAAGCCGAACGCGAAGCGTTTCGGGCCGAGGTGAAGGCTTATCTGTTGCAAAACCCCGATGTTCTGGTCGAGGCGATGAATGTGTTGCAGGACCGTCAGGCAGCTACCGAGGCTGCGGGCGATGAAAAGCTGGTGGCAGACAATTCAGATCGCATTTTCAAGGATGCCGACAGTTGGGTGGGCGGAAATCCCGACGGCGACATCACCGTGGTGGAATTCATGGATTACCGCTGCGGCTATTGTCGAAAAGCCTATGGCGAAATTGAGGATCTGGTGAAATCGGACGGGAACATCCGGCTGGTCATGAAAGAATTTCCGATCCTGGGCGCAGACAGCATGACGTCGGCGCGCTTTGCGATTTCAGTGCGCCAGTTGCATGGTGACGATGCCTACAAGGCCGCGCATGATGCGCTGATCACCATGCGCGGTGACCCCGATGAGGCCGGGCTGACCCGGCTGGCGCAAGATCTGAAACTGGATCCAAAACCGATTCTGGACAACATGGGCAGTGAGGCCGTAACCAAGGTAATCGCAGCAAATCATGCCTTGGCCGATACGCTGCAAATCTCGGGCACGCCAACATTCGTTGTCGATAGGATCATGTTGCGCGGTTACGTGCCCTTGGATGGGATGCGTCAGATCGTAAGTGAACAACGCAAGGACGGCTGATCATTCGGGTTGGGCGGCCTCGATTTCGGCCGCCTTTTTCTCGACCAGATCAACGATATGATCGACCATCGCCTCGTTGCCAAGGGTGTGGGCCTGCTTGCCTGCAAGGTAGACCATCCCCTTGCCCGCCCCACCACCGGTAAAGCCGATATCAGTCATCAACGCTTCACCGGGGCCGTTGACCACACAGCCGATGATCGAAAGGCTCATCGAGGTGGTGATATGGGCAAGGCGATCTTCCAGCGCCGAGACGGTCTTGATCACGTCAAACCCCTGTCGTGCACAAGAGGGGCATGAGATGATGGTGACGCCACGATGACGCAGGCCAAGCGATTTCAGGATATCAAAACCGACCTTCACCTCTTCCACCGGATCGGCGGATAGGGAAACGCGGATGGTATCGCCGATGCCCGACCACAGCAGATTGCCAAGACCAATGGCGGATTTGACGGTGCCTGACATCAGGCCACCCGCCTCGGTTATGCCAAGGTGGATGGGGGCATCGGTCACACTTGCCAATTGTTGATAGGCAGCGGCGGACATGAACACATCCGACGCCTTCACCGAAATCTTGAACTCGTGAAAATCATTGTCGAGCAGCAGGCGGATATGATCCATCCCGCTTTCCACCATCGCATCCGGGCAGGGTTCACCATATTTTTCAAGCAGGTGCTTCTCAAGCGAACCTGCGTTTACGCCAATGCGGATTGAGCAGCCATGATCTTTGGCCGCCTGCACCACATCGCGCACGCGCTTGGCATTGCCGATATTGCCGGGGTTGATACGCAGACACGCAGCTCCGGCTTCGGCAGCCTCGATCGCGCGCTTGTAATGGAAATGGATGTCAGCCACGATGGGAACCGGGCTTTCCGCCACAATCTTCCGCAAAGCCCGCGTGCTTTCAGCATCGGGGGTTGACACGCGGACAATATCGGCTCCGGCAGCAGCACAGCGTTGAATTTGCTCGATGGTGGCCGCGACATCGGTGGTCAGCGTATTGGTCATCGTCTGCACCGAAATCGGCGCATCACCCCCGACCAGCACCTTGCCGACACTGATCTGACGCGAGACGCGGCGCTCGATGTTGCGCCAGGGTCGGATGGGATTATGAGTCATGGCAGTTCTCTGAATTGGTTGGCCGCAGTCATAGCACAACAACACCCCAGAGCAACCATTCGGCCAAAGTCATGCGCCCCGTCGCAGGCAAGACAGGCGGCTATTGGCCCGGAACAGTCTCCGGAGCGGCCATCGAGGCATCCGCCACACTGACGAACTTCGCCAGATCATTGTCTCCGACCAGATCCGCAACCTTGTAACTGCTTTGCAGGGCCTCGGCTGAGAGCGCAACATTCTTGACAACCTGTGCGCCCGGAGCAGCCGGGCCATAGGTTTTGCCATTCACCACGAAATAGATCGAACCGGAATTGCCCGAGCGCAATTGAGCAGCCTGACTCAGCGCTGGAACCGCATAGCGTTCCCCGGCATTCAGTATCTTTTCAAACAAGACTGTGCCATCTGCTGCGGAGACCCGCACCCATGAAGGCCGCACGGCCAGAATTTCAACCCCCGGCTTTGCCTCGGCAACCAACTGGACCTCACCGCCATCAGTTGGAGCGGGCGCGGTTTCCAAAGCAGCAAGCTCGGTGGAGCCGTCCGCATTCTGGCGTGGATTGATTGAGGCAATCGGTCCATCGCGAGGGGTCATCACCGGAACTTCGAGTGCCTGAGGCTGATACAGACGGTCAAGCGGATCGGCTTGAGTGCCATTTGCCGCCAGAACATCGGTGCCCGCGTCGGGTGCCGAACGGACCAATGGTGCAGCCCCCTGAATATTACCGAGTGGATCAATCTCGGCAATCACTGCCGGAGCCTGATCGACCGGGGCCAGTTGCACACGCTGCACTTCTTGCAGAACCGACCAGCCGCCATAACCAAGTGCGCAGATCAAAGCGACAAGAACGGCCAAAGACCCTACCGCTCCCGGCTCGACCCGCGACAGCAGGCTTTGACCACTTGGCACAAAGGAAATATTCGGGCTGCCAATCGGATCGCGGTTTTCGCCACCATTCTGGCGCGCACGCATCGCTGTGACCGAAGCCGAGGAGGCGGCTGCCGACATGCCATGTGCTACGGCAAAACCGGATTCGCGACAGAATTTTGCAAAGGCCCAATCCGGGTCCATCCCCAGATAGCGGGCATAGGACCGGATGTAACCCGCAATGAAACCTGGCGTTTCAAAAGCCGACACATCCGCATTTTCGATTGCAGCGATATAGGTGGCTTTGAGTTTGAGTTCGCGCTGCACATCAAGCAGCGACTTGCCCAATGTGGCACGTTCCCCACGCATGAGGTCGCCCAGACGCAACTCGAAATCGTCAAAACCCTTAGGTTTATCGACCTCTTGCGCGGGAGTTTTCAGCCTCCGCCCGATCATGCCTTGAGTCCCATTCCCGCCCCATCAGTCTTGAGTCGCGTCTACACGGACCCTTTTTCTCGTATTGTGGATTTCCTAGCACAGGACAAGCGATTCTGCATGTGCAGAACAAAGGTCATGCGCTGATTTCGGCACGATTCAGCGCACAGTGCTGCCAGAGTTGGTCCATGGCCATCACAAGTTTGTCAATCTGTTGCGAATCATGCACCGGCGAGGGGGTAAACCGCAGCCTTTCCGTCCCGCGTGGCACGGTTGGAAAGTTGATGGGTTGCACATAGATCCCGAAATCTGACAGCAGCAGATCAGACAGGTTCTTGCAATGAATAGGGTCACCGACATGCACGGGCACAATATGTGTGCCATGGTCGATGATCGGCAGCCCAAGCGCCTTGAGCCGCATCTTGAGGATCCGGGCATTGGTCTGCTGGGCATCGCGCAGGTGCTGCGCGGTTTTCAGGATACGCACCGAAGCCGCTGCACCAGCGGCCACAACCGGCGGCAAAGAGGTGGTAAAGATGAAGCCGGGGGCATAGGAGCGCACCGCATCGACCATCTTCGCAGTTGCAGCAATATAGCCGCCGAACACGCCGTAAGCCTTGGCCAGCGTGCCATTGATGATGTCGATCCGGCCCATCAAACCCTCGCGTTCGGCCACCCCTGCCCCTCGCGGGCCATACATGCCAACGGCGTGGACCTCATCAATATAGGTAAGCGCGTTGAACTCATCCGCCAGATCGCAGATGGCCTTGATCGGCCCCACGTCGCCATCCATCGAATAGATCGATTCGAAGGCGATCAGTTTGGGCGCTTGCGGATCATCCGCGGCCAGAAGCTCGCGCAGATGGGCCATATCATTGTGACGGAAAACGCGTTTGGCCCCACCGTTGCGGCGCACGCCTTCGATCATCGAGGCGTGGTTAAGGGCATCTGAATAGATGATCAGACCGGGGAAAAGCCGCGGCAGGGTGGAAAGCGTTGCGTCGTTGGCGATATAGGCCGAGGTGAACACCAGCGCCGCCTCCTTGCCATGCAGATCGGCGAGTTCGGCCTCCAACCGCTTGTGATAGATCGTGGTGCCGGAAATGTTGCGGGTGCCCCCCGACCCCGCACCGGTGGCTTCAAGCGCCTCGTGCATGGCGCGCAGAACTTCGGGATGCTGGCCCATCCCGAGATAATCGTTACCGCACCAGACGGTGATTTCCGCCTCGGTCCCATCGGGCTTGCGCCAGATTGCCAGCGGATAGGCGCCTTTGCGGCGTTCGATGTCAATGAATGTGCGATAGCGGCCTTCGTCATGTAGGCGCGAAAGGGCACCATCAAGGGCGGTGTCGTAATTCATCGAAAACTCCTGTCCAGCGCGGGAACAGCCAAAGCTGTATTTCTCGCTTGGCATTGATTTGCGCCAAAACAGCGATAAACCCAATCGGGCAAATTGCCACCCCTTTGTGGTCTGCCGCCGTTGTCTGGCTTAGTTGACAATTGCCACGACGCAATCCTTGGCCTTTGGCGCCTTGATCAGACAGGCGGCAATGGCATCATCCGTTGCGCCAGCACCTTCCCCAAGCCCCCAGCCGCCGGTTGATCTTGAAATCGCCAAGGCACCCGCTTTTGCATCATAGCCCGTCTTGAAACCCTCGGTGGCATCCGATGACAACTGAAAACCCTTGTCCTTCCACCCTTTTGGCCGGATCAACGCCGCCACGACGCAATCGGCTTTGCCCTTTTTCTTTTCATTGCATTCCGTCAGCGCCGCAGCAGAGGCTGCATCGGTATCGTGGTAATTGGCAGCGGCAACCGTAGCTTCCGACATCAGCCCCTCATCGGGGGAAATTGCAATTGCGCCGAAATAGGGCTGACTGATCCCGACCATTTGCAGGGCTTTGGCATCGCTCTTGCTGATGCCCGCCGATTTCAGGATTTCCACCTCGGCCTTCTGCGAAGCGAACAACGCTTTCCTGGCATCTTTGCCTGAAATTGGATCAGCATAAACAGCTGTCGCCATCAGTGCGGCGAGTCCCATTGATATGGCAAGGGTTTTTGACATCGGAGCCTCGTTTCATATTTGGCCCCCCTTTTAGCCGAGCCGGAACCCGCTGGACAGTCCCTGTCTGGATGGTAGGCTCTGAGCTGCCGATTACATTGGAGTGTGCCATGAGCCTTGATGCTGTCCTTGCCAAAATTGATGAAAACCTGCCGCAATCGCTTGAGAGGCTGATGGAACTGCTGCGAATCCCGTCGATCTCGACCGATCCGGCCTATAAAAACGATTGCGCAAAGGCGGCGGATTGGTTGGTCGGGGATTTGAAAAGCCTTGGATTCGATGCCTCAAGCTGGCCGACACCGGGGCATCCGATGGTGGTGGCCCATGGCGGCGAGGGCAAGGCGCATCTGCTGTTTTACGGGCATTACGATGTGCAACCGGTTGATCCCCTGGCCCTGTGGGACCACGATCCGTTCGATCCGCAAGTTCAAGATACCGCCAAGGGCAAGGTGATCCGTGGCCGTGGATCGAGTGACGACAAGGGCCAGTTGATGACCTTCCTTGAGGCCTGCCGCGCCTGGAAAGCCGTGCATGGCACCCTGCCGGGAAGGCTTACGATTTTTCTGGAAGGCGAAGAGGAGTCCGGCTCGCCGTCCTTGATCCCGTTCATGCAGGAAAATGCCGATGAGTTGAGCGCCGATGTGGCGCTGATCTGTGACACCGGGCTGTTTCAGGACACTGCACCCGCAATTGTAACCATGCTGCGCGGATTGTTGGGTGAGGAGTTGACGATCCACGCGGCCAACAAGGATCTGCATTCGGGCATGTTCGGCGGTTTGGCGCAAAACCCTTTGCGGATACTGTCGCGCATCCTGGCAAATCTGCATGACGATCAGGGTCGCGTAACGGTGCCGGGCTTTTACGATGGCGTCACCGAATTGCCCGATGCAATCCGGCAGCAATGGCAAAATCTGGCTTTTGATCACGCCAAGTTCCTGGGCGATGTCGGGCTTTCGGTGCCGGCGGGTGAACAAGACCGCACCCCGTTGGAAATGATCTGGTCGCGCCCCACCGCGGAAATCAACGGTATCTGGGGCGGCTATACCGGCGACGGGTTCAAAACTGTTCTGCCCGCCAAAGCTCATGCCAAAGTGTCGTTCCGGCTGGTGGGGGACCAAGACCCATTTGCGATCCGCGATCATTTCCGCAATTGGGTTCAGGCGCAATTGCCCGCCGATTGCAGTGTCGAATGGAAGGGCCACGGCAACAGCCCGGCGGGGGTCATGCAGATTGATCACCCGGCGTTTGAAGCCGCGCGCGCGGCTCTGAGCGAGGAATGGGGCAAGGCAGCGGCCTATGTCGGATGTGGTGGCTCGATCCCGATTGCCGGCTATTTCAAGACCTATCTTGGTATGGATGCGATTCTTTTGGGGTTCGGGCGCGACGATGATCAGATCCACAGCCCGAATGAGAAATATGATCTGGAGTGTTATCACAAAGGCATCAGATCCTGGGCCCGCCTCCTTGCAAGGCTGGTGTGAACAATATTGCCAGACCCTATGGCCGTGTTTGCGTGTCGCGGGGCGATGTGAGGGGGCCCGCAAGCCGAATAAACCCGCGCCTTGTGGCCATCAAGGACAGCTCATGCTTTTCCTTCCCGCTCTCATGCATTAGCAAGGGGCGTCACATTTGAAAGGATATTCCATGAGCGAGATCAAACGTATCGGCACCGGTGCCCGCATGTCCGAAGCGGTTTGCTACAACGGCATCGTCTGGCTGGCGGGCCAGGTCGGCACCCCCGGCGAATCGGTTGAGGCGCAAACCAAAACCTGCCTTGCAGAAGTGGACCGCATCCTGGCCGCCGCTGGCACCGACAAAACCCGCATCCTGTCGGCGCAAATCTGGCTGGCCGATATGGCGGGCTTTGCCGAGATGAACAAGGTCTGGGACGCCTGGGTTCCCGCAGGCCACACCCCCGCCCGCGCGACGGGCGAGGCTAAACTGGCAACGCCGGAGTATAAGGTTGAGGTGATCGTGACCGCTGCGTTGAAGTGATCGGATAGGGCGGGTCGTCAAGACCCGCCTGCCTGAAAGGTTTCCACTTCGGCAAAAACGTTCGACAATCCCTATGGTTTTGAACAGGGTTTCTGGCAGCGGTATTGAAGGGTCTTTACGCACGTTCCAAGGGCGAGGGTTTTTTGGAACGGCCATAAATGGCGGGTTGTCTACGCCCCAAGTGCTTATCAGTCGTACTCAGGCTTGCAATGGGATTTACTTGATGAAGATATTCGAAATTGATCAAGCATGGCCCAGATGGGTCTATGATAAATTCAAGGTCACTTACTTTTTTCACAATTCTAAATCTGATGTTGATGTTTCCAAAATGGCCTACGTGTCACACAAGCTCTTTGCCGAGCGCCCTAAGGT
>JAGPBG010000086.1 GCA_018063485.1 Cypionkella sp. | reverse complement strand
GCTCCCATGCTGCCCCGCTCGCCTCAACCACCCGCCACGCCGCCCGGCCTTGCCAAAGCGACACCGCGTCCACCTCGCGCACTCGCGCCAATTCAACCGCCGCCGCATCGGCCAGAACCTGCAATCGCCCCACCCGGCCATAGCCGCTGCAAAGGCCAGATGTCGATTCAACACCCTCCCAAAACCCCTGGGCCATCAGCAGGCTTTCCAGTTGAAACGCCTTTTTCTCGTTCCATGCCTCGGGCGTATGCGGGCTCAGTGCCCCCACCGTACCGCCACTTGACCCGGCCCCGATCGCCACCGCCTCGATCAGGCGCACTTTGGCCCCGCGCAGCACCGCCGCCCATGCCACCGACAGACCGAAAATCCCGCCGCCGCGTACCGTCAGATCAACCCTTGCCATCGCACCAACCCTTGCCCATGGTCGCGCTATCCGCGCAACCTTTCACCAACGGCATAGGCCAGATGCAAGACGGACAACAGTGTGGAGAGCAAATGAGTGGGCTGACCTGGCGAGACGGGGTGGTCCCGGTGTCCAACCGCTTTGACGATCCGTATTTCTCGCTTGATGACGGTTTGGCCGAAACCCGCCATGTGTTTCTGGCCGGAAACGATCTGCCCGCACGGCTGCGCCCCGGTTTTCACATCGCCGAACTGGGCTTTGGCACCGGGCTGAACCTGCTGGCCACCCTGATCGCCAATCCTGCCGCGCCGATCCGCTACACCAGTTTTGAAGCCTATCCACTGTCCGCCGCCGACATGAGCCGCGCCCTGAACCACTTTCCCGAAGCCCGCGCGGTGGCCGATGATTTCTTGTCCTTGTGGGCCAAAGGCGCGCGCCGTTTCAGGCTTGGCCCCATCGATGTGGAGATCATCATCGGCGATGCGTCCGACACCTTGAAAAACTGGCAACACAAAGCCGACGCATGGTTTCTCGACGGCTTCTCACCGACAAAGAACCCGGACCTGTGGACCCCCGAACTCATGGCAGAAGTTGGCCACCACACCCTGCCGCAAGGCAGCTTTGCCACCTATACGGCCGCCGGGCATGTGCGCCGCGCGTTGACCGAGGCCGGTTTCGCCGTTACCCGCATACCCGGTCATGGCCGCAAAAGGCACATGACCACAGGACGCCTGACTGAACCGCAGACCACTTGCTGAGGATCACCGCGGTCGCAAGCCTTTGCCTATCGGCAGACAGCGCCATTTGGCGTCACGATTTGCAATGACCCGTTGCGCCAGAGCTGGTGGCCGGGCCTTGGGTGAATTTCCCCTGGAGCGCGTTGCGTTAGATTGACTTCACCTCGCAACCCGAACGCGTCGGCAAGGGCAATCGCTGCCTCGGGTTGCGAGGTGAATACAGGTATCTGATTGAACGCAACGCGCTCTAACGCCCGGTCAATTCCGCCCGGATATTCACCGGCCCAACCGAGCCGCGCAGCTTGGCGCGGTAGATCACCACACCTTCGGCCACCCGCATCACATAGGTGCGGGTTTCACCAAAGGGGATCGTCTCGACCCAATCCACCACATCGACATCGGCAGACCTCGGATCGCCAAACTCGGATATCCAGCGCTTGGGCCGGTTCGGCCCGGCATTATAGCCCGACGCAATCAAGGCCACCGAAGGCCCGAAATTCTCGGCCATTTTGGCCAGATATTCCGACCCAACCCGCACGTTATAGGCCGGATCGGCCGTCAGGCTGCCCAGGCTGTAGGGCAGGCCCAGCGCCGCCGACATCCTCTCAGCCGTTTCGGGCATCAACTGCATCAACCCGCGCGCGCCCGCATGGCTTTGCGCCGCCGGGTCAAACTCGCTTTCGCGTCGTGCAATCGCCAGTGCCAGCGCCCGGCTGACAGCCAGACCATCGGGCACCATCGCGGGCACCGGGTAATAGGCGCGCGTCAGAATGATCCCCCGTTCTGCTGCGGCCTTGCCAACCAGAACCGCTATATGCGGCTCGTTGATCTCAAGCGCCATCTCCGACAGCAGGGCAATACCGTTGCCATCCAACCCCTCACCCAGATGCAGCACAAACCGCTTGGCCTGCGCCCGATCTCCCGCCTTCAACAACAAGCGAGCGGCCTGCAACACCGAGGACTTCGCCCAGGGCTGATCTTGCCAGCGGCCTTTGGGGCCAGAACCCGCAATCAAAGCCGGATCCAGATTCAACCCCAGTTTTTCCGCCGCCATCAACCCGTAAAATGCAGTCTGATACCGCGCGGCCTTCTGAAACTCGGCCTTTGCCCCGCCCGCATCACCCTTGGCCTCCAGCGCGCGGCCCATCCAGTAATGCGCCCGCGCCAGCGAGATCGGCGTCTCGACCGCCTCTTTCATATGGGCGAAATGTTTGATCGCCGTCGCCGGATCGTTCAGCTTGCGCAGCGCGATAAAGCCCGACAGAAACTCAAGATCGACATAATCCGCCCCCGGTTTCAAATGATGCCCGGCCGCCACCTTATAGGCATCTTTCGGATCACCGGTCCGCATCAGATAGCGCGCCAGCAGCGTCCGCCGATCCGCCCAGGCCGCAGGATCACCCAGACTGGCCGCCGATCCACTGCGTTCAAGGATCATCGCCATCGCCTCGGGATAGAGGTCTTTGCGCATCCGCCAGACAAAGCGGGCATAGGCCAAGCCGGCATCCTTGGCCAAAGCCTTGGGCACCGATTTCAGCCTGGCCGGCACATCCGGCGCATCGGTATCCAGCGCGAGCCGCGCCTCGGCCAGCGCGCGCCAATCCCGTGCCACAAGGGGCAGCATCCTGGCGACCTCATCGCGCCGCCCTCCGGCCCAAAGCAGCCGATCCAGCCGCACCTCATGTGCGGTTTTCAGCGTTGTGCCTTCCATCGCCAGCAAGGCGGTCTGATCCTCGGCGGTGAATTTCAACCCAGCCCAAGCGCGAAACGCCTCGGCCTCGGCATCGGTCTCACGGCCCAACGCCCTGAGCGCCCCAACCAAAGTGACCGCCCCCAAGCCGGTGCGCGGTTTGTCCTTGGCGAAATAGGCGACAATCCGCGAAGGATCAATCGAGCGCGCCACCGCAACCTCGCCCTTTTCGCGCAAGAGTTGCAGCCCCGGCCAATCGGCCCGCCGCGCCATGAAATCCTCATAATCGCCCAGCTTGCCTTGCCCATCGCGCAGCCATTGCCAGCGGATCACATCGCCGCCGATCTGCCCGGCGCCCTGCGCCTCGGCCAGCGCGGTGGGCCAGTCCTTGGCCGCCGCCGCCGCCAGCGCGCGCGTCAAGGATTGCGCCTCATCCGCCCTTGCGACCGCAGGTGCAACAACCATCACCGCAGCCATCGGCGCGATGTGCAAAGATAGGGAAAGAAGTACCGCTTCTGCGATCGTTTTTGCTCTGCTCATCTTGTAATTCTGCCCCAACCTGTCCCACCTCACAAGCCACAAGCCCGTTATTGTCTCCATTTCCGGGCAATCCTTCGCCCCGCCTTGGCAAATCCGGCTGCCATCGCTAATCAAAGCGGATAAAATCACGGGGCGACTCACCGCCCCCTTCCCAGAGGAGTCGTGCGCCATGATCAAAGGGTCTATTCCCGCCTTGGTAACGCCGTTCAAAAACGGCGAACTCGATCTGGTGACACTGAAGAACCTGATCGAATGGCATATTGATCAGGGCTCGACCGGGTTGGTCCCCGTTGGCACCACCGGCGAAAGCCCCACCCTCAGCCATGCCGAGCATCAAAAGGTGATCGAAGTGGTGGTGGAAACCACCGCGGGCCGAGTGCCGGTGATCGCGGGCGCTGGTTCCAACAACACCGTCGAAGGCATCAGCCTGATCCGCCACGCCGAAAAGGTGGGGGCGACAGCGGCGTTGGTGGTGACCCCGTATTACAACAGGCCCACCCAAGCCGGGTTGATCGCCCATTACACCGCGCTGCATGAGTGCTGCACCCTGCCGATCATCATCTACAACATTCCGGGCAGATCAGTGGTCGATATGTCGCCCGAAACCATGGGCCAACTGGCCAAACTGCCCCGCATCATCGGGGTAAAAGACGCCACAGGCAAAATTGAGCGCGTCAGTCAGCAACGCGCCACCTGCGGCACCGATTTCATCCAGGTTTCAGGCGAGGATGCCACCGCTTTGGGTTTCAACGCCCATGGCGGCACCGGCTGTATCTCGGTGACCGCCAATGTCGCACCCCGCCTTTGCGCCGAGTTTCAACTGGCAACGCTGGCGGGCGATTACGCCAAAGCCTTGGCGCTGCAAGACCGCCTGATGCCCCTGCACGAAGCCATCTTCATCGAGCCGGGACTGGTTGGCGCGAAATATGGCCTGTCGCTGCTGGGCATGTGTTCCGAAGATGTCCGCCTGCCACTGGTGGGCTTGACCGATCCGACCAAGGCGCGGATCAAAGCCGCCATGCAGCACGCGGGAGTTCTGTAAAAGTTCGGGGGGGGGAAATCCCCCCCCCGATTATGCACCGACAAACGATACCCGTCATTTCAGGCCATGACACGAACAGCCCTGATGTCAGTTCTTGACGATCAGATGCTCGGGGCCGTAGGCAAAGCCGGTGATGTTGGTGTTGCCCTTGTTGTTTTCCTTGGTGATGACCAGAATGTCATGCTCGCGATAGCCGCCAGCGCCCGGTAGATGGTTCGGCACGGTGATCATCGGCTCCATCGACACAACCATACCCTCTTCCAGCACGGTGTCGCAATCTTCGCGCAACTCAAGCCCGGCCTCACGGCCATAGTAATGGCACAGCACGCCGAAGGAGTGGCCATAGCCAAAGCTGCGGTATTGCAGCAGGTTTTCGGCGGCATACATCTCGTTCAATTCCTTGGCGATGTCGCTGCACTTGGCACCGGGCACCAGCAATTCCTTGCCACGATCATGCACCGCGCAGTTGATGTTCCACAGGCGGATATGCTCGTCCGATGCATCTTCCGAGAACAGCGTCCGTTCCAGCGCCACATAATAGCCCGCCACCATCGGGAAGCAGTTCAGCGACAGGATATCGCCTTTTTCGATCTTGCGGCTGGTCACCGGATTGTGGGCGCCATCGGTGTTGATGCCCGACTGGAACCAGGTCCAGGTATCCAGCAACTCGCCATCGGGCCAGACCCTGGCGATCTCGCGCACCATGGTGGCGGTCGAGTGCAGCGCCACCTCATGCTCGGGCACGCCCACGGCAATCGCCTCGACGCAGGCCGCACCGCCGATGTCGGCGATCCGGGTCATCTTGGTAATATGGGCGATTTCCTCGGCCGATTTGATCATCCGCAGACGCATGGAAGCCGCTGCGATATCGACGAATTCCATGTTCGGGAATTCCGATTTCAGCAGGTTCAGCGTGTCGATGTTGATATGGTCAAACTCGATGCCCAAACGCTTCACGCCGCCGGTCAGGCTGCGAATGGCATGAAAATAATTGTCTTTCTGCCAGTCGGTATAGGTCAGATTCTTGCCGCCAAAGGTCCGGCGCCAAGGCTGGCCACCATCAATGCCGGCGCTGATCGAGGTTGCGATGTTGTGATCGACCAGAAAGCCATAGCGGCGGCCGAAATAACAGAACAGGAAATCGGAATAATAGTTGATGCAATGATAGCTGGAAAACAGCGCAGCATCTATTCCTTCCTTGGCCATATGGCCGCGGATCGCGTCCAGACGCCGCTGCATCTCGGTATCCGAAAATGTGGGCTTGGCTTTGTGGCCGTTGCCGACGTAGTTTTGAAAGCGTTCGCGTTCCATGATATCCTCCAACTGTTGCGGTGCAGGGCTGACCCGTTCCCCATCAGCAAAGCCCTTGAAACCGATGCTTGTCAAAAGATGATCTTTCAGCCTTAGTATTAGAAAATCTCACCCTGAAGGCCTGACATGACCACGCCCCCGCTCAATGCCCTGCGCGCGTTCGAAGCCGTTGCCCGGTTCGGCTCGTTCAAGGCGGCCGCCGATGCGCTGTTTGTCACCCAATCGGCCATCAGCCATCAGGTCCGCCATTTCGAAGATTGGCTCGGTACACCGCTGTTTGAACGCGAGGGCAACCGCGCCCGGCTGTTGCCGCATGGGGCCGACCTGGGCCGCGCGCTGTCGCTGTCGCTGTCCGAGATTGAGGCCGCTTGCAACCGGTTGCGCGCGGGCACGGCCTCACAGGCGCTGGTCATAGCCACCATCCCCTCGGTCGCCATGTGCTGGCTGATCCCAAGGCTGAGCGCTTTTCGCGCCGCCTACCCCGAGATCGAAACCAGGATCGTCTATGCAATGCACGGGCGCGACATCAATTTCAATGACATCGACCTCGCCTTTGTCTTTGCCCCGCAACCGCCGCAACTGCCCGGCGTGATCAGCCAGTTTTTCCTGAAAGGCGACAGCGCGCCGGTGTGCAGCCCGACGCTGCTGCAAAAGACCAAACGCCCGCCACAAACCACTGCCGACCTGGTGGCGCTTGGCCTTTTGCATGACGGTGGACATCTGGGCTGGGAAGATTGGCTGCGCCAAGCGGGTCTGGCCCCGGAACCGGCACTCGTCGGCCCGATTTTCGAAGATTTCAACCTGCTTCGCGCGGCGGCACTCTCGGGGCAAGGTGTTGCGCTTTGTCCGCTGGCAATGGTTGGGCCTGATATCGCCTCGGGGAGTTTGGTCCAGCTATTCGATCACACGCGGCCAGTCGGATCGGATTACTTTGTGCTCTCCACCACAGCCCGCAACCGCCGCACTGAAAAATCCGTCAAGGCCTTCGTCGATTGGGCACTGGCCGAGCGCGACGGCTGATCCAGCCATATTGCGCATCAAACACGCGCAATATGGGTGGCACCAGCGCGAAACCCGTGCCACATAGGCGCGATTCCTTGAACCACGGCAGTCGCGAACATGGCCCTGACCCCCAATCCATCCGGCCATCATGGCGCGTGACGCAAGCGGAAACCTTGCCGGCAGCCTTTGGATGACCGCCGCCATGGCGGGATTTGCGGTTGAAGATGCTTTTCTCAAATTCGCCTCCCACCATTTGCCCATTGGTCAAGTACTGGTGATGATGGGCCTGACCGGGGCCATGATCTTTGCCCTTGTCGCCATCCGGCGCGGCGAACAAGCATTTCCGCCCGCGCTTCTTTCGCGCACCATGGTCATCCGCTCGGTACTTGAGGTGAACGGCCGGTTATTCTACGCCCTTGCCATCGCCCTCACCCCGATTTCCACGGCTTCGGCAATCTTGCAGGCGACACCGCTGGTGGTGGTGCTGGGGGCGGCGTGGCTGTTTCAGGAAAAGGTCAGCCCGTGGCGCTGGCTTTTGATCGTGGCGGGTTTCATCGGCGTTCTGGTGATCATCCGCCCCGGCCTGCATGGCTTTGACGCTTTGGCGCTGCTGGCACTGGCCGGGATGCTCGGCTTTGCCGGGCGCGATCTGGCCACGCGGGCCGCAGCACCGGCTCTGACCAACGCTCAGCTTGGGGTTGCCGGATTTCTGGTGCTGGCGCTGGCGGGCGTGGTGATTTTGGCGGTTTCGGGTGGCGCGAAATGGCCCGATCTGACCGGGCTTTGCTTGGTTGTGGGGGCGACGGTGTTTGGCACCTCATCCTATGCCGGGCTGACCAATGCCATGCGCAACGGCGAAATCGCTGTGGTCACGCCGTTTCGCTACACAAGGCTGCTGTTTGCGCTGATCGTCGGCGTTGTGCTGTTTCACGAGCGCCCCGATGCCGCCACCCTGATCGGCAGCGCCATCATTGTGATCTGCGGGGTGTTGATTCTGGGGCAAAGACGGCGAATCGCCTGATCCGCTCGTGTGATTGTTGCTTAACAAACGCCTAATGCATGGGCGCATTCGCGCTTTGCCGCCCATTTCGGGGATTATTGTTTCCCCATATGAACCAATGACAAATCGCCGCCGCAGGCTTGTCGAAAAAATGGCAAAATCTGGGTGCTGATTGGGCACAAGGCGACCAAAACCGCCACAGACCTTAACAGCCAGTTTCAACCAAAGGATAAGCCCATGTTTATGAAGGATTTCAC
>JAGPBG010000085.1 GCA_018063485.1 Cypionkella sp. | reverse complement strand
TGCCATCGTAATAGGTGATCAGCGGAGCCGTTTGGGCGTGATAGGCGGTCAACCTGTCACGCACCGTTTCGGCGTTGTCGTCGGCCCGACGTTTGAACTCGGTGCCGCCGCATTTGTCGCAAACGCCAGCCTTTGCCGGGCGCTTGAATTCGTCATGATAGCCTTCGCCGCATGTGGCGCAGGTGCTGCGGCCCGAAATCCGGCCCACCATCGCCGCGTCATCTGCCTCAAGGCTGATGGCTGCGGTAATCCTTTGGTTTGAGGCCGCAAGCAGCGTGTCCAGCGCCGCTGCCTGTCCCGCCGTGCGGGGAAAGCCGTCAAGGATGATGCCGCGCGCCACATCGGGCGCGCTCAGGCGGTCTTGCAGGACGGCCAGGACGATATCGTCCGAAACCAACCCGCCGGCGTCCATCACTGCCTTGGCACGTTTGCCTGCCTCAGACCCCGAGGCAACGGCGGCGCGCAACAGATCTCCGGTCGAGAGCTGGATCAGACCGAAATCCTCTTCCAACATCCGCGCCTGGGTGCCTTTGCCTGCCCCCGGAGGGCCCAACAGGATGAAAACCGGCGGGCTTGCCATGGCTTAAGCCTTGTTCATGCGGTTTGCGATCAGATCTTCGACCACCGACGGATCGGCAAGAGTCGAGATGTCGCCCAGAGCGCCGTAATCATTCTCGGCAATCTTGCGCAGGATCCGGCGCATGATCTTGCCCGAACGGGTTTTCGGCAGGCCGGGTGCCCATTGGATCAGATCGGGCTTGGCAATCGGGCCGATTTCGTTGCGCACCCAGGCCTCAAGCTCTTTGCGCAGCTCCGGCGTCGGTTCTACCCCGTTCATCAAGGTGACATAGGCGTAGATGCCCTGGCCCTTGATGTCATGTGGATAACCAACCACTGCCGCCTCGGCCACCTTGGGATGGGCGACCAGCGCGGATTCGACCTCGGCGGTGCCCATGCGGTGACCCGAGACATTGATCACGTCATCGACGCGGCCGGTGATCCAGTAATAGCCATCCTTGTCGCGCCGACAGCCATCGCCGGTAAAGTAATATCCCGGATATTGGGCGAAATAGGCCTCTTCAAAGCGATCGTGATCGCCCCAAAGCGTGCGCATTTGCCCCGGCCAACTGTCAGCAATGCACAACACACCATCGGCTACGACGGCTTCTTGCACATGGGCGTTTGTGGGATCGAGAATGACTGGCTGCACGCCAAAGAATGGCAAGGTGGCAGAGCCGGGTTTCTGCGCAATGGCACCGGGCAGCGGGGTGATCATATGGCCGCCGGTTTCGGTCTGCCAGAAGGTATCAACGATCGGGCATTTGCCCTTGCCGACATGCTCGTTATACCAGTTCCACGCCTCGGGGTTGATCGGCTCGCCCACCGAGCCCAGCAGTTTCAGGCTGGACAGGTCATGCTTGGCGGGCCATTCCGGGCCCATGCCCATCAGGCTGCGGATCGCGGTTGGGGCGGTGTAGAATTGCGTCACCTTGTGTTTGGCGCAAACCTCCCAGAAGCGGCCGGCATCGGGGAAAGTCGGCACGCCTTCGAACATGATCGTGGTCGCGCCATTGGCCAGCGGGCCATAGATGATATAGCTGTGCCCGGTGACCCAACCCACATCGGCGGTGCACCAGAATACATCGCCGTCATGGTAATCAAAGGTCATCTGATGCGTCATTGCGGCGAAAACCAGATAGCCGCCCGAAGTATGCACAACCCCCTTCGGCTTGCCGGTAGAGCCAGAGGTGTAAAGGATGAACAGCGGAGCCTCGGCCTCCATCTCGACATAGGCACAATAGGGTTTGGCGGCGGCCATCTCGGCCTTGACGTCGAAATCCCGGCCTTCGGTCCATTGGGTTTGATCGCCGGTGTGTTTGACCACAAGGCATTTCACCCGGTCATCGCAATGCAGCAGCGCCTGATCGGTGTTGGATTTGAGTGCGGTTTTCTTGCCGCCGCGCGGAGCATAATCGGCGGTGATCACCACCTTGGCCTCGGAATCATTGATCCGGTTGGCCAAGGCATCAGGCGAGAAACCTGCGAATACGATGGAATGGATCGCGCCGATGCGGGCGCAGGCCAGCATCGCATAGGCGGCCTCGGGGATCATTGGCAGATAGATCACCACGCGGTCGCCTTTGGTGACACCGTGCGCCTTCAGCACATTGGCCATGCGCGAGGTTTGCTCCAGCAATTGGGCATAGGTGATGTGCAGGGTCGGGTTTTTCGGATCATCAGGTTCCCAGATGATCGCGGTCTGGGTGGCGCGGTCGACCATATGACGATCAATGCAATTGGCCGAGACATTTAATGTGCCGTCCTCATACCATTTGATCGACACTTCACCGCGCTTGAATGTGGTGTTCTTAACCCTGCCGTAGTCCTTGATCCAATCCAGCCGCTGGCCATGTTCACGCCAGAAGCCATCTGGATCGGTGATGGATTGCGCATACATCTTGGCATAGCCTTCAGCGTTCACATGCGCAGAAGCTACAAAGTCCTTGGAGGCCGGGTAGGTTGTGATTTGGTCAGACAAGATGCTCTCTCCCCAGAGGTGTCGCCGGGCCGTGGCGTCAGAAGCCGGCACAGGCGGGTGCCTTGAATCTGCCGCTATTGTAACTCAATTGTCAAAGAAATTGTAACTCTTTTTAGAATATGATTTTTATTGTAAATCAATTGACAAGACTTGACGTCAAATATGTAAAGTAACGGAAAAGTTGTAATGATATGACGGAATCGTGATCCAAAGCTTGCGCCGTTTGATTCAATTCAAGGTTGCGGAAATGGTAAGGATCGGGATGAACAATCCGCCCGGCCAGGAGCCAGGATCGCCAAGGCGTTGTGAATCCGCCGCAATTTCGAGGCTGATTCGTCAATTTGATTGCGGTATCAGGCGCGCGCACGGGGGAGCGAGGGCAGGGCCTTTTCCACGGCGGCCAGATCGCGCAGGAAACGGGTTGCAGGCTCCTTTACGCCTGCGGCTTGCAGGGCGCGGCGTACCTCTGGGCGCGCTCCTGTCAGCAGCAGGGTGCCGCCCTTGCGCGCGGTTTTGCGCGCCAGAAGTTCAAAGGCGCGCGCACCTGAGCTGTCGATATAGGGCACAGCCGTCAGATCCACCACAAAGGCGCGCGGCTGTTCGGCGATCTGGTCCATGACCGCACCCAGCCGTGCCGCTGCGCCAAAGAAATAGGCGCCATGCAGGTAATAGATCAGGCAATCCTCGGGCAGATCGTGAACCTCTGGCCGGGTGGTCGACGCCTCCACAATCGCCGTATCGGACATGCTGTGAATGAACACGAGTCCCGCCAGCGCAAATCCCACCACGATCCCCGAGGTCAGATCTCGAAACACCACCAGACCGAAAGTCACCAGCAAAACGACCGCATCGGCGCGCGAATGGCGCAATAGCTGCCAGATTTCCTCTTTCTCGACCATGTTCCACGCCACCACGGCCAGAATCCCCGCCAAGGCGGCCAGAGGGATGTAACCCGCCAAAGGGGCCGCAATCAGCATGAAGGCCAGCACGAACAGCGCATGCAGCATGCCCGACACTGGGCCATGCGATCCGGCGCGCACATTGGTTGCGGTGCGCGCGATGGTGCCGGTCACGCAGATACCGCCAAACAGGGCCGATCCGATATTGGCTGCGCCCTGCGCCATCAACTCCATGTTGGGCCGATGCCTGCGCCCCGACATGCCATCGGCAACCACCGCTGACAGCAATGATTCAATCGCCCCGAGCAGGGTGAAGCTGAAAGCCCAAGGCAAGGCTGCCCAGATCAGGGTGAGCGACATTTCGGGCAGGGCAGGGGCGGGGGGCAGGCGCGGCAGGGCTCCGAACTTTGACGCGATGGTCTCGACCGGCAGGTGAAACAGCACCGCAATGACCGAGGCCAACGCCACTGCGATCAACAGATTGGGCAGGCGCGGCCAGAACCGTCGGACCCCGACGATCAGCGCAATGGTGACAGCGGCGACGGCCAGCGCCGCCGTGGAAATGCTGCCTCTTGCGGCCGAAAGTGCTTCGATCTTGGCGATGAACTCACCGGGTTCCGCACCGGTCAGGCTTAACCCGAACAGGTCTTTCAACTGGCTGGCCAGAATGATCACGGCGATTCCGCCGGTAAAGCCCAGCGTTACCGGATAAGGAATAAAGCGCACATAGGTTCCCGCGCGAAACAGCGCCAGCAAGATCATCATCACTCCCGAAAGCAGCGTGGCCAGAACCAGCCCCGCCACCCCGATCTGCATTACGCAGGCTGCGACCAGCACGATGAAAGCCCCCGCCGGCCCACCAATCTGAAACCGTGACCCGCCCAAGGCTGACACCAGAAAGCCACCGATGATGGTGGTGTAAAGCCCGCGTTCCGGCCCCACCCCGCTGGCAATCGCAATTGCCATCGACAGCGGCAGCGCCACGATGGCAACGGTCAACCCCGCCAGCGCATCGGCGCGCAGATCGTGCCAGCGATAGCCTTCGCGCAGTATCGTGATCAGCTTTGGCAGGAATTCATGGGTATTTGCTGGGGGGTGCGCGGTCATGCTAAAGGATGCCTATGGTTTTTCTTACTCAACGCCCGGCCATGATCCCTGTCAACAAAAGGCTTTGCAGATGACCAACCGCCCCGATCCCGTGCAGGCCGCAGATGCCGAAGCAATTGGCGTTATGCGCGCATTGATGCGCGATGCGCGGTCAGCGGCGTTGGCCTGGAGCGATCCGGTGGATGGCACTCCGGGCATCAGCCGGATCGCCTTTGGTTTGGTGAATGGTGTCCCGATGACGCTGATTTCGGCGCTGGCCCCGCATTTTGCCGCCCTGCGCAAAGCGCCGGTTTGTGCGGTGATGCTGGGCGAGGTCGGGGCCAAGGGCGATCCACTGACCCACCCGCGCCTGATGCTGCGGGCGCGGGCCGAGTTTGTGGCGGATCGGGCATCTTGCCGCAGGGAGTGGCTTGAGGGCCACCCGAAGGCGGCCCTGTATGTTGACTTCGCTGATTTCGCCTTTGTGCGCCTGTATCCGGAATCCGGGCTTTTGAACGCCGGTTTTGCCCGAGCCTATCGGTTGACGCCCGAAGATATGAAATCTTAAAGCGGGTTGTCACAACGTATTGTTGCGAGCACCCGGCCCTTTACGGCGGAGGGCCATTTCAGCGCCACTTTGCTTTGCCCGGTGCCCTGTTCTGTCAAGACATAGGGCGAAACCCATTGGGTGACGTTGCTCGCGTTGGAGATCGGCCCCTCGGCCACCACGCTGGTGACGTTACGCGCCCGCGCGCCAAAAGGCAGATAGGCCGATCCGTCCACGGTCCAGGTGTCGGCGGCGGTGTTTTGCACATGTTCGATCAACAGCGGGCTTTGGGTGATCTGGGAAACGCCGTTGAAGGTATTGCCATCAAAGACCACAGAGCGAAAACTGTTGAAGGCCAGTGTCGCATGGGTGGTGTCGATGGTTTCGATCCGGTCAATGGCACCCTGAGCTGTGCGAAACACATTGTTGCTGACGGTCAGACCGGCCAGAGTGTGGCCGGTGCCGCGCGGAGTGATCACGATAAAGCGAAACCACGCCGCCGCCGCCAGAGCAAAAAACACATTGCCGGTCATCGTCATGCCGCCAAACGAGTATTCCGACGCATAATCAGGGGTGTCATCGTGCTCATTGGAAAATTCGATGAAACAGGTGTCGATGTAATTTCCGGTCAGAAAGCACTTTGGATTCAGCGAGGTAAAGACCAACCCGGCACTGGGCACGGCGTTTGCGGTATCGTCTCCCTGAAAGAAGTGATTTCCCAGAATGATATGCCCGGTGCCGGCAATCACGCCAAAAGTGCCAAAGCGCGCGGCGCGGTTGTTGCGGATCTTTGCATCATTGGCATTGATGTTGAAGGCAACCGACCTGCGCGCCTGTGCCGCGAGCCCCATTTCCGAGGAAATGAACTGGCAGCGATCAATGTGCAGATCCTGACAACCACGTCCGCTTGAAGTGATGGCGCGATCCTTGGGCCGGTTGATGGTGCAATCGGCAATTCGGAAATTCGAGCCTTCTGACGCCAGATTGATACTGCTGGCGTTGGCACCGCAAAGGAGTTCCACATCGGAGATCTCAAAGCGGGACAGATCCGCAAAGCCTGAAAAATCCAGCATGTATTGATAGCGATCAAAGGTGAAGGTGCGGGTGCCCGCCGCCGCCCAAAGCTGCTGGCTCAGCTCCAGAGTATTCGTGGCAATATTTCGCGCGCGCACATAAATCTCACGGCCCACACCCGTGCCCGTGACGCGCGCGCCCACGGGGATGCTGGCGATATTGGCAACGCCGGTCAGTTTGGCCGGGTCGGCGGTGGAATAGGTCGCGGTGGCGCTGACCGTCTGGGTATTCCAAGCGGTTCCAGGGGTGACCGAGAGCTGACCATGATTGAGGGTGCGACGCTGGTTGAAACTGGTCAATCCTGCAAGGGCAGCCACGTCGATAGGTTCAGACAATTCCACCCGCCGACCGTTCAGATCAAGGGCAACGTGATCGGTGAAGTAAAACAGCGCCTGAAGCGCTTTTTTGAAGCCTGCCAATTCGCCGCCAAAGGCCGCCGTGTAGGTATCAAGGTTGAAATTGCGCGTGCAACTTAGCCGCATCTGGGCTGGCATGGTGATGCTGCCCTGAAATTCAACCGGATTTTCAAAGGTCAGATGGCTGGCGATGTAATAATTTCCCGGCGAGACCACCACGGTCTTGCCCAAGGCAGCCGTGTCGGCGGCATCAAAAGCGGCGCGGTCATCGGTCACGCCGTCGCCCTTGGCACCATAGTCGCGCACATCCACCCAGTCGAACATCTCGGAATGAAAGATGTCGGTGACGTCCTCGATCAGCACATCGTCAATGCGAATCACGCCGCCATTTGCCCCGGTAAGGTCCAACCCGAAATGCCCCATCACGGGCGCGGTTCCCCAAACCATGTCCACGCCCTGCCGGTTGCCCGAGCCGATGATCGCCTGCACTGTCACTACCGTGCCGTATGCCGTCAGCGCCACGCTTGGCCCGACCTGCACCGCCGCCGTCACATTGGCTCCGCCCGAACTGCCCGCCCAACCGGCGATGCGCGCCGAGGGCAGATTGCCGCTCATCATTTTCAGGCGCACTGTGACCCGAAGATAAAGCCCCGGTTGAAACGGGATGGATTGGAAACAGCGCAGCTTTTGCATGGTCTGGGTCTTTTGCACCTCAAGACAGCCGCCGAAATCCTGATCGGCGGGCACATAGGCCGCATTGGGCTGACCCGCATAAGAGCCTTGCCCTGTCAGCCCATCTTCGCGCGACCACAGGTTCAGACCCGCCGAAAACGGCGGCGGCATCAGGACCAGCCCTTGGGTTATCGCCTTGTTCATCTGTCACCTCGTTTTGATCCACGAAATCGCGACTTGCCGCAGCCAAAGGCGCAATCGTCTCGACGGCAGAGGTTTAATCCGCAAGATTTAACGCGGTGACAGGATGGCGCGCGCAGGTGTCAACGAAATTGCAACGATCCGGCCCAGAAGAACGGGTTGCTGCGGCCGTTGGGCGGAAACCCGCGCCCTGCGATCAAGGCTCCGGTTTGTGGGATTTCATGCTGTTGCGCTAGATGTTATGTGGTAATATAAGCATTTGTATATAGGTGACGCTCGAGATTAATTTTTCTGACCGGGCTTTTTCGCGGAATGCTGCAGTTTTTGCGGTAGGGGTAAATAAATTGAGATCATTGATTCCGCAGTTTTTGGGGATGAGTCGGCCCAAGAAGCGGGCTGTCCAACTTTTGGCCGACAGCCTGATCCTTTTCACCGTGTTCATGGTGTCAATGTGGCTGCGGCTGGATCGCACATGGTTTTTGGTTGATCCCCGGTTCTGGGCTGCCATGTTGATTGTCATTCCGCTGTCTCTTGCGGTGTTTGTCAAGTTGGGTTTTTATCGGGCCGTGGTGCGCTACATCGCTGGCCGGGCGCTTGGCGTGATTTTCCTGGGCGCTTTGGCGTCGGGA
>JAGPBG010000084.1 GCA_018063485.1 Cypionkella sp. | reverse complement strand
ACCCCGCCGCCACCCGTCTGGGGCGCACCTATACCCAGATGAGCGACCGGGGCGTCACCGTCGCCCGCGCCGCCCAGCAGTTGCGCGACCGTAACGGCTATGTGCCCGATGTGATCTTTGGTCATTCAGGCTGGGGCGAGACACTGTTTCTCAAGGAAGTCTGGCCCGAGGCCAAGCTCTTGGTTTACGCCGAATTCTACTACAAGGGGCGCGGCGCCGATGTGGGGTTTGATCCGGAATTCAATCCACCGAATTTCGATCAGCGCCTGATCGCTCAGGGGCGCACCACCCATCTGGGCCAGGCGCTGGTTCATGCCGATGCCGGGCTGTCACCAACCCGCTGGCAGGCCTCGACCTATCCCGACACGCTGCGCGGGCGCATCCATGTGATCCATGACGGCGTGGATACGGCGGTGATGGCCCCCAACCCACAGGCGCGGTTTGCCTTGCCGGGTGGGCACAAACTGACACCCAAGGATGAGGTTCTGACCTTTGTGAATCGCAATCTTGAACCCTACCGCGGCTATCACATCTTCATGCGCGCGCTACCTGCGGTGATGGCCACGCGCCCCAACGCCCAAGTGGTGATCGTAGGCGGTGACGAAGTGAGTTATGGGGCGGCCCCCAACGGCGAAAAGGGCTGGAAACAGCGGTTTCTGGATGAGATCGCGGGCCGGGTCGACAGCACACGCCTTCATTTCATGGGTAAGATCCCCTACCCTGATTTCGTGTCCCTGATGCAGGTCAGCCGTGCCCATGCCTATCTGACCTATCCTTTCGTTCTGAGTTGGTCGATGCTGGAAGCCATGGCGGCAGGCTGTCATGTGATCGGCTCCAACACGCCCCCGGTGGCCGAGGTGATCCGACATGGTGAAAATGGCACTCTGGTTGATTTTTTCGATGTGGCCGGTTGGTCCAATGCCCTGACTGAGGCGCTTGCCCGACCCGAGCGCTTTGCCTCCACGCGCAAGGCAGCGCGTCAAACGATGCTGGATCACTACGATTTGCGCAGCCGTTGCCTGCCGCGCATGGTCGATCTGCTGGAAAGTCTTGGGCCTTCTGCCCGATGACCGTCAGGTCGCACCCGAGTGCCGGGCCTTGCCGTGATCATAGGCGTCAAACTTTTGCGCGATCATCCGGGTCAGTGGGCGCGCATGAGGCGGGATTTCCAATGTTGACGGGCTCAAGGCCAGAACCCCCGGAAACGCCGTCACGGCTGCATCGAATTTCTCGTCTATCCAGACGTTGCTGACGCCGAAATCGCGCTTCAACTCGGCACGATCCACCCGGAAGTCGCACATCAACGCCTCGATGATGCGGGCGCGCACCTTGTCTTCTCCGGCAAAGACATGACCGCGATGGACGGAAAAACGCCCCTCACGGATGGCCTTGGTATAGGCGGCGGTGGCCGAAGCATTCTGCGCAAAGCCTTGCGGAAAGCGCGATATCGACGAAGCCCCCAGCCCCACCAGCACCGGAGCCGTATCATCGGTATAGCCCTGAAAATTCCGCCGCAAGGTTCCGGCTTTGGCCGCTTTGGCCATGCCGTCAGTGGGCTTGGCAAAATGGTCGATGCCGATTTCATCATAGCCCGCAGCGGTGAACAACTGCCGCGCCGTCTCGAACAGATCAAGCCGCTCTTGTGGCGTGGGCAAACTGGCCGAAGGGATCAGTTGCTGACGACGGCTCATCCATGGCACATGGGCGTAGCCGTAAAGCGCCACGCGGTCAGGAGCCAGGGTCAGCAGCTTTTCCACCGAAGCCGCAATGCGTGAAACGGACTGATGCGGCAATCCATAAAGAATATCGGCGTTCAGACTTTTGACGCCGCGCGAACGAATCATCTGGGCAACCTCTGCGGTCAACTCATAGCTTTGCTCGCGCCCGATCACCTTTTGGATTTCCGGGTCAAAGTCCTGCACCCCGATCGAGGCGCGGTTCATCCCGCAAGCAACCAGCGCATCAAGACGAGCCGCGTCAACCTCGTTGGGATCAATCTCAACCGAAAACTCGGCTCCCGGCCCCATCGGAGCCACATCAAAAATTGTTTCTGTGAGTTCGTGAATCAGATCCGGTGGCAACATCGTTGGCGTGCCGCCACCCCAATGCAGGCGCGAGAGCCGCACATCCGGGGCCAATCGCGCCTTGAGCAGGGCTATTTCGGCTTTCAGCACTGCGGCATAGGCGCGCACCGGATCATCCGAAAGCGTTCCCTGCGTTCGGCACGCACAGAACCAACACAACCTGCGACAGAACGGAACATGCATATAAAGCGATATTTCCGACCCTGCCGGGATATCCGAAAGCCAATTCTCAAAAACAACAGCATCAACCGATGCGCCAAATTGTGGCGCAGTCGGATAACTGGTGTAGCGGGGCACGCGCGCGTCAAAAAGACCGAGCCGCATGAGTTGCGAATGATCTGCCATTTGGATACCTTAGTCGGAGGTCAGCCTTCCGCTTTGACCTAGATCAAACGGATTGGATTGTCATGGGCCTTCACGACCTGAAATTCTCGGCACCCAACTGTGGCGATTGCCCAATCCGCCACCGCGCCGTTTGTGCGCGCTGTGATGATGATGAACTGAAGATTCTTGACGGGATCAAATATTACAGAAGTTTTCAGGCGGGCCAGACCGTGATCTGGTCCGGCGACCGGATGGATTTCGTGGCTTCGGTGGTGACCGGAATTGCCACCTTGACTCAGACGATGGAGGACGGCCGCCGCCAGATGGTTGGCTTGTTGTTGCCCTCCGATTTCGTGGGGCGCCCGGGCCGGTCGACAGCGGCCTATGATGTTACGGCCACCACGGATCTGGTGATGTGCTGTTTTCGCAAAAGGCCGTTCGAGGAATTGATCGCGACGACGCCGAATGTAGCACAACGGCTGTTGGAAATGACGCTCGACGAATTGGATGCAGCCCGCGAATGGATGCTGTTGCTGGGGCGCAAGAATGCCCGCGAGAAGATTGCATCGCTGCTGTCGATTCTGGCCCGGCGCAGCGCAGGCGTCGCGCTGAACGAGGATCAGTCCTTTCGCTTTGACTTGCCTCTCACCCGTGAGGAAATGGCCGATTATCTGGGGTTGACGCTTGAAACCGTCAGCCGGCAAATGAGCGCTTTGAAGCGCGATGGCGTGATCGAACTGGAGGGCAAACGGCAGATCAGGGTGCCCGATCTGGACCGTCTGACCGAAGAAGCCGGTGACGATGCCGACGGCGGATTTCTGATCTGATGGTTATTGCGACCGACAGGTGCGGGTTTTGCCCAGAACGGTGCAGATGGTGCTGATCTGGGGCGGAATCACCGCCGATGGTCGGGCCGCATTGGGGCCGCGATAGGGGAAGTCCGGCAGCCTGCCGTCGCTGATCCCGCACAGGAAAGTCATCGAATACCAGGTCACGCCACCTGCGAAAATATCCGACACCAGAGTGCCCGAGTGGCTTTCGCTGTCGATCACCTGATAACTGCCGCCGCAATATTTCGCGACCTCTTTCATGCAGCGATTGGGGTTGCGGCTGCATTTCACATAATCGACCGTGATCCCCGAGGGGGCGTCGATATGTTCGATCTTATCGGCCAGAGCAGGGCTGGCCAGAAGCATCAGGAAGATCACGATCAGACGGGGCAAGGCATCTCTCGAACTGGGGTGATGTGGGTCTACCCTGTTCCGCAGCCTTGGGGAAGGCAGGTTCGCAGGTCTGGGCGGAAGGGTGCGCGCCCATATCCGGCATTTCTTGAGCCAATATAAATCAACATCTTAGTTTGCCTTGCTGGCAGATTCTTAACGCTTGCACCCTGCCCCGCCTGCTTTACTGTGGCCGCAGCCGTCAGAGAGGGTTGCAGATGAGCCAGCAATTCAGCACCGCACCGCAAGGCGAATTGACCCTGCGCACTCTTGCCATGCCGCGCGACGCCAACACCAATGGCGACATTTTTGGCGGTTGGGTGCTAAGCCAGATGGATATGGCTGCGGGCATTGTGGCGGGCGCGCGGGCGCATGGGCGCGTTGCCACGGTAGCGATTGATGCGATGAAATTCATCCGCCCGGTGAAAGTGGGCGATGTTTTGTGCATTTATGTGCAACTGGTGCGGGTGGGTCGCACGTCAATGGCGATGCAGATCGAGGCCTGGGTGTTGCGCGACCGTCAGGAGGCGCGCGAAAAGGTGACCGAGGCACTGTTCACTTTTGTGGCGATTGATGACGCCGGCAAACCGAGGGTGGTGCCTGCCCAAGCAGAGTAACGCTTCGCTCCGCTTGTTTCACATTGCTGCGAGGCGCGCCAACATTTGGCAAAGACTCATCATGTCGCGCGCGGGCTATGCTAGGCTGCGGCCAGGCAGGGAAAAGGCGAAAGCCGACCCCGGGCTTAGCGGGACCGGTGCCTGGGCCGGTTGATCCTGCGACGGTTCTGCGGAGCCTTTGACCGCAGCGGAGATCGAAGATGAAACATTTCAAGATGTTGACCATGTTAATCCCGGCCGCAGTTTTGGGGTCGGCTTTCAGTGCTTTTGCCGCTGGGATGGTGACGGACGCCAACGGCATGACGCTTTATGTCTTTGACAAGGATAAGGCCGGGGTGTCGACCTGCTATGATGATTGCGCGAATAAATGGCCGCCCTATCTGGGCAAAGCCTCGGATGCGCTGAGCGAAGGCTGGACGCTGGTGGACCGCGAGGGGGGTGCCAAGCAATGGGCCTATGACGGCAAGCCAATGTATTACTTCGCCGGCGACAAGGCCAAGGGCGACGCCAGCGGCGACGGCTTGGGCGGCGTTTGGCATGTGGTCAAGGAATAGAGTGGGCAAGCCAGACTGATCGCGGTTCAATGGGCGGCCCATTGCTTGCACAGGGTCGCCCAAAGCGCGCGCTTCATTGCCCGGCGAAAATGAATTTCATTGATTGAAAGCTGCGAACTGCGCAGTCTGCTGTTGAAACCGGTCGGCATGGGATCTGCATATCATGGATATGGCAGCGTTTTCGTGGCGTCTTTCTGCCCAAGTCAGTGGCGGTCGGCCTTTGCCAAACTTTGCTCGCCGACGTTCAAGATCGACACTATGACGCCGGACAGGTCTTTTCCCATCTGCGCGTGTCGAATTGCCGATCTGAACGTAGAGGCAAGTTTCATCTGCTAAACCGCTTGTACTTCACCCGCTTCGGCTCCAGGGCATCTGGCCCCAATCGGCGGATTTTGTCTTCCTCGTAGGCCTGGAAGTTGCCCTCGAACCATTCGACATGGGCGTCGCCTTCAAAGGCCAGCATATGGGTGCAAAGGCGGTCCAGAAAGAAGCGGTCGTGCGAAATGATGATCGCGCAGCCGGCGAAATCTTCGATGGCGGATTCGAGCGCTTGCAGGGTTTCGACGTCAAGATCGTTGGTCGGCTCGTCGAGCAGCAGCACGTTGCCGCCCGAGCGCAGCAGTTTCGCCATATGGACGCGGTTGCGTTCGCCGCCTGACAGAAGGCCCACTTTCTTCTGCTGATCGGTGCCTTTGAAGTTGAATGCGCCGGTATAAACGCGGCTGTTCATCTGCATATCGCCAAGCTGGATCACTTCTGAGCCGCCCGAGATTTCCTCCCAGACGTTCTTGTTCGGGTCCAAAGCGTCACGCGATTGGTCAACGTAAGACAGATGCACGGTGTTGCCGAGGGTGATCGTGCCTTCGTCGGGCTGTTCTTGCCCGGTGAGCATCCTGAACAGCGTCGATTTCCCCGCACCGTTCGGGCCGATCACGCCGACGATGGCACCCGGCGGCACGGTAAAGGTCAGGTTCTCGATCAACAGCTTGTCGCCCATGTGCTTTTTCAGGCCCTCGACCTCGATCACCTTGTTGCCCAGGCGTTCGCCGTTGGGGATGATGATCTGCGCCGAGCTTGAGCGTTCCAGAACGGTTTGCCCTGCCATTTCATTATAGCGCGCGATACGGGCCTTGCCCTTGGACTGACGGGCCTTGGCACCCGAACGGATCCATTCCAGTTCTTTTTCCAAGGCTTTCTGCTTGGATTTGTCCTCGCGCGCCTCCTGGCTCATCCGTTTGGCTTTCTGCTCCAGCCAAGCCGAATAGTTGCCCTCATAGGGAATGCCGCGGCCACGGTCGAGTTCGAGAATCCAAGAGGTGATGTCATCAAGGAAATAGCGGTCATGGGTGACGATCAGGATGGTGCCCTTGTAGGCGATCAGGTGTTTTTGCAGCCAGGCGATGGATTCGGCATCAAGGTGGTTGGTGGGTTCGTCCAAAAGCAGCATGTCGGGCTTTTCAAGCAAAAGCTTGCACAGGGCCACACGGCGGCGCTCGCCGCCCGACAGGGTTTCCACATCGGCATCATCGGCAGGGCACCGCAGCGCGTCCATCGCCACGCCAACGGTTGCGTCCAACTCCCACAGGTTTTCGGCGTCGATCTGATCCTGAAGCTGCGCCATCTCGTCGGCGGTCTCGTCAGAATAGTTCATCGCCAGTTCGTTATAGCGCTCAAGAATGGCGGTTTGCTTGGCCACACCCAGCATGACGTTGCCTTTCACATCCAGCGTCGGGTCGAGATAAGGCTCTTGGGAAAGATAGCCCACCTTTGCGCCCTTGGCGGCCCAGGCCTCGCCTTTGAAATCGGTATCCTGACCTGCCATGATCCGCAGCAGGGTGGATTTACCCGAGCCGTTGATGCCGACCACACCGATCTTGACACCGGGAAGGAAGTTCAGGTGGATGTTTTCAAAGCATTTCTTGCCACCCGGATAGGTCTTGGAGACGCCTTCCATGTGGTAGACATATTGATACGAGGCCATGGGGCATTCCTTCTCAGATGGGACATGCGCTGCGTGTAGTCAAAAATCACGCAAAGGGCAATCGGGGCTGGGGGTATAGTCGCTACACCACCGGGAACAACAGGGAACAAATATGGCAAACCTTGCGCTTTGGGCGGGCTTGGATTACCCGCCTGCATGGGGCGGCGGGTCTTGATGCGATATCGCAAAGGGTCTGACCTGGGTTGCGGGGGATAGATCGTTGAGACGAGTGTTCATTACCGGCACGGCAGGATTCATCGGGTTTCATCTTGCGGAATTGCTGTTGCAGCAAGGCTGGCAAGTGGCAGGCTATGACGGCATGACCGATTACTATGATCTGCGCCTGAAACAACGGCGCATGGAAATCCTGTGTCAACATCCGGGCTTTACCAACACCGAGGCCATGCTGGAAGACATGGCCGCACTGGAGCGCGCCGTTTCAGATTCTCGCCCCGATGTGATTGTGCATCTGGCGGCACAGGCGGGTGTCCGCTACAGCCTTGAAAACCCGCGCGCCTATATCGAGTCGAACATCGTCGGCACCTTCAATGTGATGGAATGCGCGCGGATAGCGAAGGTGCAGCATCTGCTCATGGCCTCGACCTCTTCGGTTTACGGGGCCAATACCGAAATGCCATTTGATGAGCGCCAAAAGGCGGATATGCCCCTGACGATCTATGCCGCCACCAAAAAAGCCACCGAGGCAATGGGCCATTCCTATGCCCATCTGCACGCGCTTCCGGTCACGATGTTCCGGTTTTTCACCGTTTACGGTCCTTGGGGGCGTCCGGATATGGCCCCGATCAAATTTGCCAAGGGTATTCAGGCAGGCACTCCGATCGACATCTACAACCACGGCGACATGTGGCGTGATTTCACCTATGTCGAAGATCTGGTGCGCGGCATTGCGATGCTGATTGATGCCGTTCCGGGCGGCCCTGAAACCGCCGTCAAGGGCGACAGCCTGTCGCCCGCCGCGCCGTTTCGCATCGTCAATATCGGCAATTCGGAAAAGGTGCGCCTGCTGGATTTCATCGAAGCCCTTGAACAGGAGCTTGGCCACAAGGCGATCCGCAATTACATGCCGATGCAGGCCGGGGACGTTCCCGCAACCTGGGCCAATGCCGACTTGTTGACGGCATTGACCGGCTATAAGCCCAAAACGGATTTCCGCGAAGGTGTGGCCCGGTTTGTTCGCTGGTATCGCGACTATTATCTGGCCTGAACTGGATCATACCGGTGGCGTCAGGATCACTTGATCGACAGCGAGGCGCGGCAAACGCGGATGCAACATGTCGCGTTTGCCATAGCCGATAT
>JAGPBG010000083.1 GCA_018063485.1 Cypionkella sp. | reverse complement strand
CATCCTGATCTTCCACGGGCAAATACCCGTAGAGGATCGTCATGCCGACAGTGTGTCCAAAACCCGCCGAACAGGCCAGAGATACCACACGCCCGTCGCGCAAAATCGTCTCACCGCCGTAAACCGGCAGTTTTCCCGCCGCCACAAAGGTGCAGATCCTGCGGCCTGTGCCGAGCGTCTTTTGCGCCTCCAGCGCCGCGCGGCCCCGGAAATCGCCCTTGGATTTCAGATGGACCCGCCCACTTAGCCCCGCCTCGATCGGGGTATAATCGGGCGACACATCGCTTGACCAATAGAGATAGCCTTTCTCCAACCGCAGGCTTTCTATGGCCCGATAACCTACGTCACGAATGCCAAATTCTGCCCCGGCGGTGCGCAAGCAATCATACAGATGCAGCCCGAACTCGGTCGGGACATGCAGCTCCCAGCCCAATTCCCCCACAAAACCGATCCGCACCGCCCGCAGCGTGGCCGCGCCGATTGTCAGGGTTTTGGCCGTGCCAAAGGGGAAAGCTGCGTTCGACACATCCTCTTCGGCCACCTTCTTCAGCACAGCGCGCGCCTTTGGCCCCACCAGATTGATCACCGCCCTTGCTGAGGTCATGTCAATCAGATGCACAGATCCATCTTCGGGCATCTGCCTGCGGATCCAATCGGAGTCATGCGTGCCAAAGGCGGACCCGGTCACGATGTAGAAATGATCCCTGCCCAAACGGGTAATGGTGAGATCGGACTCAATGCCACCCCGATCATTGCACAACTGGGTATAGATCACGGTGCCATCGGGCCGGTCCATGTTCGAAACCGCGATCCTTTGCAGCAAAGTCAACGCACCCGGCCCGATCAATTCGAATTTCGAAAAGCTGGTCTGATCAATCAGCGCCACACCCTCACGCACCGCGCGATGCTCTTCGGCGGCATAGCGGTGCCAACCCGGATCAAGGAAATCCAACTGATCCACCTGCGCTACACCTTTGGGAGCAAACCACAACGGGCGCTCCCAGCCGTTGCGCGATCCGTAAATGGCTCCGTGCTCCCTCAATCGCTCATACAGGGGTGACAGCCGCAATTGCCGTGCCGTCTGATGTTCCTGCCCTGGATAGCGCATCTTGTAGTGATGCGCGTAATGCTCGACTGCGCGCGGATACATGAAGGCGCGGGTGCCGTGATGAGTGCCGAACCGGCGCACATCCAGCGGCCACAGGTTCAGCGAGGGCGCACCATTCACGATCCATTCCGCGATCATCTCGCCCGCCCCGCCCCCTGCCGCGATGCCATACAGGAATCCCGTCGCCATCATCAGATTGCGGAACCCCGGTGCCCATCCCATGACAAAATCACCATCCGCCGAATAGGGGATAGGGCCGTTGATCACTTGGCGGATGCCCACCTCGTTCAGGATCGGCGTAACCTGCGCGGCCAATTCGGCCAAGGGCGCAAAGCGTTCAAGGTTATCGGGCAGCAATTGGCGTACAAAGGCCCCAGGTATTCCCATATCGCCAAAGGGCAGGGTCTTTTCCTCATAACCGCCCATGACCAACCGCCCACCCGCATCCGGCTTGTAATAGACCAGCCGTTCCGGGTCGCGCAGTGTGGGCAGGCGCTTCACCAATTCCACATCCGGCAAGGGTTCGCTGACGATATACTGATGTTCTACCGCGCAGGCCGGCACCTTGATGCCCAGTTTCGCCCCCAACTCGCGGCTCCACATCCCCGCCGCCAGCACCACGGTTTCCGCCTGCCAAACCCCCTCCGAGGTGTGAACCTCGGTGATCCTGCCATCAACCACGGTAAAATCCGTCACCGTCACTCCCTGCCGGATTTGCGCGCCATATTTACGCGCCCCTGCCGCAATGGCCTGACACAGGCTGGCGGGATCAACATGACCGTCCGACGGAATAAAGGCCGCACCGTGCAACCCGCGCTCGTCGATATAGGGGAACAGCTCTTTCGCGTCATCTGGCGAGATCATATGCATTTCCAGATCGAAACTGCGCGCCATCGTTGTCAGCTTTTTCGCCTCAAGCAACCGCTCATGCGTGGCGGCCAACCGCAAGCTGCCCACCTTTTTCCAGTCCACCGACATCCCGGTTTCGGCTTCCAACTGATCATACATCGCGACCGAGCGTTTCAGCATCCGAGTCGTATTGCGCGACGACCGCAACTGCCCGACCAATCCCGCAGCGTGCCAGGTCGCCCCTTCGGTCAGGGCTGCGCGCTCCAGCAACACAACATCCTTCTCGCCGCTCTTGGCCAGATGATAGGCGGTCGAGCAGCCGATAATCCCCCCGCCGATGATCAGATGCTTTGCTGAATACTGGGCCATAGATGCGACTCCTTGGGTGCTATTCATCAACAATGAACAGATCAGGACAAATGACAAATGAATTTGTCGCCTTCTGTTGTTTTATGTAGGAATCGAAGGTGTCGGTAGCGATAGATTGCCGTGTTCAACGCGATTGAAATTCCCTCAGGACAAGTCCGCACATCGGTTCGATTGGGTTGACGCGGCCACAGGGATGATAGATCGCCTCTTTACCCAAGTTTTTTCGTTCATTAGGGTGGCTTCACAGGGGTAAATCAAAAACCCCGAAATCCGGCAATGACCAAAGGCGCCACAATCGCCCTTGCCCCATATCTGGAACAGGCAAAACAAAGACCTTCCAACAAGGAGAATATCCATGTCTTTCAAACGAACTTTACTTTCGGGTCTGATGATCGCGGCCTTGATGGGCTCGGCCGCTTCAGCAAAAACGCTGGTCTATTGCTCGGAAGGTTCGCCAGAGGGGTTTGATCCGGCCCTGTTCACTGCCGGCACCACCTTTAACGCCTCGTCGCGCACCATATACAACCGCCTTGTCGAATTCGAAGCTGGCGGCACCAATGTCATTCCCGGCCTGGCCGAAAGCTGGGAAGTCAGCGCTGACGGGTTGGAATACACCTTCAAGCTGCGCGCAGGGGTCAAGTTTCATTCGAACGACACCTTCACCCCGACCCGCGATTTCAACGCTGATGACGTGATCTTCAGCTTTGATCGTCAGCGTCTGGCTGATAACCCCTATTTCGCCCTGAACGGTGCGAACTGGGAGTATTTCAACTCGATGTCGATGCCCGATCTGATCAAGGAAATCGTCAAGGTTGATGATCTGACCGTCAAATTCGTGCTGAACCGTCCCGAAGCGCCAATGATCGCAAACCTCGCGATGGACTTTGCCTCGATCGTGTCCAAGGAATACTCGGATGCCATGGTTGCGGCAGGCACGCCCGAGATGGTCAATCAGGCCCCCGTCGGCACTGGTCCGTTCAAATTCGTCGCTTACCAAAAAGACGCGATGATCCGCTATGTGGCAAACCCGGACTACTGGAATGGCAAGCAGGCGATTGACGATCTGGTCTTTGCGATCACCCCTGATGCTTCGGTGCGCTACCAGAAGCTGAAGGCGAATGAGTGCCAGATCCTGTCCTATCCGAACCCGGCAGACGTTGCGGCCATGCAGGCCGATGACACCCTGAACGTGATGCAGCAAGAGGGCCTCAACATCGGCTATCTGGCCTATAACGCGCTGGTTGCGCCGTTTGACAACGTCAACGTCCGCAAGGCGCTGAATATGGCGATCGACAAGAAAGCCATCATCGACGTGGTGTTCCAAGGCTCGGGCCAAGTTGCCAAGAACCCGATCCCGCCGACAATGTGGTCGTATAATGATGCCATTGTTGACGATCCCTATGATCCCGAAGCTGCCAAGAAGATGCTGGCAGACGCGGGTGTCAAGGATCTGTCGATGAAGATCTGGGCCATGCCGGTTCAGCGCCCCTACAACCCCAACGCCCGCCGCATGGCCGAGATGATGCAGGCCGATATGGCAAAGATTGGCGTCACGGTCGAGATCGTGTCCTATGAGTGGGGCGAGTACCTTGAGCGCGCCAAAGCCAAGGATCGTGACGGTGCGGTTCTTTTGGGTTGGACTGGTGACAACGGCGATCCCGACAACTTCCTTGCCGTTTTGCTGGGCTGCGATGCGGTTGGCAACTCCAACCGCGCGCAATGGTGCGACAAGGACTTTGATGCGCTGATCCAAAAGGCCAAGATCACCTCTGATGTGGCCGAGCGGACCAAGCTCTACGAACAGGCGCAGGTCATCTTCAAGGAACAGGCTCCTTGGGCAACCATCGCCCATTCCGTCGTATTCACCCCGATGACCAAAGCCGTGACCGGCTACAAGATGAGCCCGCTGGGCACGGTCAGCTTTGAAGGTGTTGATATCGCCGAATAACCCTGATTGCGGGCGGGGGCACAGATGGCACCCGCCCGTATTCTCTGGAAATCTCAGCATTGGGTGTTTCATGACCGACCGTTACGCTGAATACCGCAAATTGGCCCGCGATCTTGCAGTCGATGCTGTGGCGCTGGTGCCGGGCCCGAACTTTGTGCGGCTGTTCAAACAGAATTTCCACAGCCATGAGCGCCCGCTTGTTGTGCTGATCCCTGCCACTGGCGCACCGGTCGCACTGGTCCCCAATCTGGAACTGCGTTCTTTCGATTTGCTGAAATTCGAAGGCGAAGTGTTCGATTGGCGCGATCAAACCGGCTACAGGGATGCCTTCAGCGCAATGGCTGCGGCCATGCCGGTCAGAAGTCTCGCTGTCGAAGGTCAGGTGATGCGGGTGTTCGTGCATCACGCCTTGATTGCCGCAAACCCCGGCTTGCAGATGATTGACGCCGAAAAGCAGATTTCCGGACTGCGGATTCACAAATCCGCCGATGAGATCGCCGCTCTCGAAGACGCCATCAAGCTGTCGGAAACAGCACTTGAGGAAGCCATTTCCAAAGTGCGTGCAGGCATGAGCGAAACCGATGTCGAACGCATCCTGACGCTGGCCCTGTTTTCCAACGGTGCCGAAGAACACGCCTTCGGCCCGATCGTCGCAGCAGGTGACAATTCAGCCCGCCCCCACGCCCATGCGCGTGCCGATTATGTCATCAAGCCCGGCGATGCGCTGCTGTTGGACTTTGGCGGCCGCAAACATGGCTTTTGCGCCGATATCACCCGCACTTTTTTCGTCGGCCATGCCTCGGATGAAGGGCAGGCGGTTTACGATACCGTGCTGCGCGCCAATCTTGCGGGCCATGCCATCACCCGCCCCGGCGTCAGCGCGCATGACATCGACAATGCTGTGACCAGCGTGATGGAGGCCTCGCCCTATGCCGACCGCATCCGCACCAAGACCGGTCACGGCCTTGGCCGCGATGTGCATGAGGCCCCCTATATCATGCGCGGCAATCATCAGAAAATGGAGCCGGGCATGGTCTTTACCAACGAGCCGGGGCTTTACAAGATCGGAGCCTTCGGGGTGCGGATCGAAGATGACATGCTGGTCACAGCCGACGGCAACCGCTCACTGACCACCTTTCCCAAGGATCTAAGGATTATCGGCTGATGCTGCGCTACATCCTCTCGCGTCTGCTCACCTTTCTGCCCACTTTCTTTGGTGTCACGCTGATTTCCTTTGCTTTCATCCGGCTCTTGCCGGGTGATCCGATTGTGGTGATGGCAGGCGAAAGGGGCGTAACCCCCGAACGCTATCAGGAACTGATCCAGCAATTTGGTTTTGATAAACCCCTGTTCGTGCAGTATTTTGATTACCTCGGTGGGGTGTTGCAAGGCGATCTTGGTCAATCCTTTGTCACCAAGAAACCGGTCTGGGATGAGTTTTTCGCACTATTCCCCGCCACTTTGGAACTGTCGATCTGCGCCATGATCTTTGCGGTGCTGCTGGGCCTGCCTGCCGGAGTGATCGCTGCTGTCAATCGCGGCAAATTCTTTGACCGCTCGCTGATGTCGGCGGCATTGGTGGGCTATTCGATGCCGATCTTCTGGTGGGCCTTGCTGCTCATCATTGTCGTGTCGGGCTGGCTGGGCTGGACTCCGGTTTCCGGGCGTATGTCGCTGACATATTATTTTCCCACACCGACCGGCTTCATGCTGATCGACAGTCTGCTTTCGGATCAAAAAGGAGCTTTCGGAGCGGCTGTCAGCCATCTGATCCTGCCGACAATCGTTCTGGGCACTATTCCTTTGGCGGTGATCGCCCGCCAGACCCGCTCTGCGATGCTTGAGGTTCTGGGCGAGGATTACATCCGCACCGCCCGCGCCAAGGGCCTTTCGCCCTTCGGCATAAACGGCGTTCATGCGCTGCGCAATGCCCTGATCCCGGTGATCACGGTGATCGGCCTGTCGGTTGGCACGCTCTTGGCCGGGGCCATCCTGACCGAGACGATTTTCTCATGGCCCGGTATCGGCAAATGGATGGTCGACAGCATCTTCCGACGCGACTACCCGGTGGTGCAGGGCGGGCTGTTGCTCATCGCCGTGATGGTGATGGTCGTCAATCTCACCGTCGATATGCTTTACGGCTTTATCAACCCCAAGATCCGGAAACGCTGATGGCCGAACAAACTGCCTTGGATACCCGCCCCGGCCGTCTGGCCGAATTCTGGCACTATTTCAGTGAAAACCGCGGGGCGGTGTTCGGCCTTTGGGTGTTTGCGGTCTTCGTGATCCTCGCCGTATTCGCTGATTTTCTGGCCCCTTACGATCCCACCCAACAGTTCCGTGAACATCTGTTGCAACCACCGTTCTGGCAAGAGGGTGGCAGCACGGCCTTTCTTTTGGGCACCGACGCCGTTGGCCGCGATATGCTGTCGCGCCTGATCCATGGCGCGCGCTATTCGTTTTATGTCGGCATCGTGGTGGTGGTTGTGGCGGCCTCGGGTGGCATCGTGATCGGCCTGTTGTCCGGCTTTGCGCCGAAATGGCTGGATAGCCTCATCATGCGGGTGATGGATATCATCCTTGCCTTTCCATCCTTGCTGCTGGCGCTGGTTCTGGTGGCCATCCTTGGCCCCAGCCTGACCAACGCGATGATCGCCATCGCCATCGTGTTGCAACCGCATTATGTGCGCCTGACGCGGGCCTCGGTGATGTCGGAACTGACGAGAGATTACGTCACCGCCTCGCGCACCACGGGGGCGGGGCTGGCGCGGCTGATGTTCATAACAGTGCTGCCGAACTGCCTTTCACCGATCATCGTTCAGGGCGCGCTGTCGTTTTCCTCGGCGGTTCTGGACGCCGCCGCCCTTGGCTTTCTGGGCATGGGCGCGCAGCCCCCAACCCCGGAATGGGGCACCATGCTGGCCGAGGCGCGCGAGTTTATCCTGCGGGCGTGGTGGGTTGTCACCCTTCCCGGTCTGGCGATCCTGATCACGGTTCTGGCGATCAATCTGATGGGTGACGGGCTGCGTGACGCCTTCGACCCGAAACTGAAGCGGAGCTAAGCCATGGCCCTTCTGGAAATCCGCAACCTGACCGTCGAATTCAAAACCGCCTCAGGGGCGTTTCGGGCCGTGGATGCGGTGGATGTCTCCGTTGATAAGGGCGAGATCCTTGCCATCGTCGGCGAAAGCGGGTCGGGCAAATCGGTGTCGATGCTGGCTCTGATGGGACTTTTGCCCTGGACCGCCACCATCACGACCGATGTCATGGCTTTCCAAGGCCAGGATCTGCGTGCGCTTACCGCCAAGGATCGCCGCAAGATCATTGGCAAAGACATGGCGATGATCTTTCAAGAGCCGATGTCCTCGCTGAACCCCTGCTTTACCGTGGGATTTCAGGTCAAGGAATCCCTGCGCCTGCATATGGGTATGGACAAGGCCCAGCGTCAGGCCCGTGCGATTGAATTGTTCGAATTGGTGGGAATCCCCGCCCCCGAAAGCCGGCTGAACAACTTTCCGCACCAGATGTCGGGCGGCATGAATCAGCGCGTGATGATCGCGATGGCCATCGCCTGCAATCCAAAATTGTTGATCGCCGATGAACCCACCACGGCGCTGGATGTCACCATTCAGGCGCAAATCCTTGATCTTTTGACCGGGTTGCAACGCGAAACCGGCATGGGTCTGATCCTGATCACCCATGACATGGGCGTTGTGGCTGAAAATGCCGAGCGGGTCTCGGTGCAATATGCCGGGCAAAAGGTGGAAGAACAGCCGGTGATTGATCTGTTCGACAGGCCGCATCATCCCTATACCGCAGCCCTTTTGGCGGCCCTGCCCGAACGCTCCAGCGCGCGG
>JAGPBG010000082.1 GCA_018063485.1 Cypionkella sp. | reverse complement strand
CCACCTGCAGCACGCCCTCCCGGGTGCGGGCGCGATCGGCGAAAATCTCAAGGATCAGACCGGTACGGTCCAACAGCTTGACGCCCCATTCCTTTTCCAGATTGCGCTGCTGCACCGGTGTCACTGGCCCGTCAACCAGCACCAGATCAATTTCCATCGCCTTGAACAGCGTCTGGAAGGATTCCACCTTGCCCGAGCCAAACAGGGTTCCCGGCTGCATCCTGGGCAAACGCACCACCTCAGAGCCAAGCACAGTCAGGCCGGGCAAGGCAGTTGCAAGTGCCACCGCCTCGGCCAGACGATGTTCAGGCATCCGACGCGTCTTTGAAGATTTCAGATCGGGATGCAGCACATAGGCACGCGTTGGCGCCTGCGCCGTTTCATGGGCGTCTATCCCGCCATCGGGATAAAGCGATTCGTCCTCTTCAGGCATGTCCCCGATCAATCTTCGCCTTCGTACAGGTTTACCGGGCCGCCCGGCATGATTGTGGAAATCGCATGCTTGTACACCAGTTGCGATTGGCCATCGCGGCGCAACAGCACACAGAAATTATCAAACCAGGTAATTACGCCTTGCAACTTGACGCCATTGATCAGGAAAATCGTCACTGGAACCTTGGACTTGCGGACATGGTTCAGAAATGCGTCTTGTAAATTCTGTTTGTCGGCGGCCATCGTGTTTTTATCCTTGTTGTAGTGGCACCTGTGCAGTTCCCTCAAAAAGCACATTCGACAAGTATGTCGCGGCTCGCCCCGAGGTTCCAGTGCAAAAACGTGATTTCTGATGCAATCCGGGCTGGTTAAGGCAGGCGAGCCACCGATTTTATTGCTTGTGTGCCCTATTCATCGCCGTCAAACGAATCGCCAGCTTCCGTTGCGTCAGACCCGCCGCCTTTTGCGGCCCCGACCACACCCAATGATTTCAGTTTACGGTGCAGCGCCGAACGTTCCATGCCAACAAACCCCGCGGTTCTGCTGATGTTGCCGCCAAAGCGGTTGATCTGGGTCAGAAGATATTCGCGCTCGAACACCTCGCGCGCCTCGCGCAGCGGCAATGTGGCCATTGCACCGCCCAGAACCAAGCGACCGCCTGCATCTGGGCTAGCCTCATTCCCCGGCAATTCGCGCGCCTCGATCGGGCCGCTGCCGTCGCCCAGGATCAGCACCCGCTCGATCACATTGCGCAATTGCCGCACGTTGCCGGGCCATTGCATCGTTTGCAACATCGCCTCGGCCTCGGAGGTCAGATTGCGCATCGGCAGACCTTGAGTGCGGTGGAACATATCAATGAAATGATTGGTCAATTCGGGAATATCTTCCCGGCGCTCTTCCAGGGAAGGCACCGCAATCGGCACCACGTTCAGGCGGTCAAACAATTCTTGTCGAAACCGCCCCTGCCCGATTTCAACGCGCAGATCGCGGGTTGTCGAAGAGATCACCCGCAGGTCGACCCGAACCTTGTCAGCCCCACCGGACCGGCTGAACTGCTGCTCGGTCAACACCCGCAGGATCTTGCTTTGCGTTCCCAAGGGCATATCAGCCACTTCGTCGAAATAGATCACGCCATTATGGGCCTGCTCCAACAGGCCCTTTTCGACGCCCCTCTCAGCGGTTTCACGACCAAACAGCACCTCTTCCATGCGCTCGGGTTCAACGGTGGCCGAAGACACCGACACAAACGGTGCGGTCGCGCGGTTGGAATTGCTGTGGATATAGCGTGCCGCCATTTCCTTGCCAGACCCGGCGGGCCCGGCCAACATCACCCGACCGTTCGATTTGGTGACCTTGTCAAGCTGCAACTTCAATGACTTGAATGCAGGACTTGCCCCCAGCATCTCAGATGAGGTCACATCCTTGCGCCGCAGATCCGAGTTTTCACGCCGCAGCCGCGAGGTTTCCATCGCGCGGCTGACCACAACCATCAACTGATCAATATTGAACGGTTTTTCGATGAAATCATAGGCGCCTTGCTTGATGGCTGCGACCGCGATTTCAATATTGCCATGGCCCGAAATGATGACGATCGGGATATCGGGATTATCGCGCTTGACCGTTTTCAAGATGTCGATGCCATCCATCCGGCTGTCTTTCAACCAGATGTCAAGAATCATCAAAGCCGGCGGTTCGGCATTTATCTCGGTCATGCAATCGTCAGAATTTCCTGCAAGACGAATGGTATAGCCTTCGTCCTTCAAGATATCCCCGATCAATTCGCGAATGTCTTTTTCATCGTCGACGATCAGAATGCTGCTCATGTTCCCCCCTGGCCGTTCGCAGCCACGTTACGTTGCCCACGTTTGCGCGGTGTTAATGGCAGATGAACCTCTGCCATCGCACCCGCATGAGCATTTCCCTCAAAAATCGGCGCATCTGTCAGGATGAGTGTACCGCCGTGCTCCTCAATGATCTTCTTGACAATCGGCAACCCCAACCCGGTGCCTTTTTCGCGCGTGGTCACGTAAGGCTCGAACAACCTTGTGCGATCGGCGGGCAGGCCGGTGCCGTTGTCGGCAATCCGCAGCGTGGCACCGGTCGCCCCTTGCTCGACAGTCACGCGTATTTCCGGGACATAACTGACAGGATTTTCCTTTTCCTGATAGCTTTCAATCGCTTCCCCTGCGTTCTTGATCAGGTTTGTCAGCGCCTGCCCGATCATGCTTGCATCAATATCCAGCAAAATAGGCCCCTTGGGCAGCGATTTGATGAACCGCACCCCCGGCTGGCCGTTTTCTTGCAAGATCAGCGCGCCTTTGACCAGATCCAGAAGATCCGTCTCACGCCGATCTGGCTCCGGCATGCGGGCGAATTTGGAAAACTCATCAACAATGCGGCGCAAATCATTGGTTTGACGAACGATAACATCGGTATATTGCTCAAGATCCTCACGATCCTTTACCTGCGCGCCAAATTTGCGCTTGATACGCTCTGCCGAAAGCTGAATTGGCGTCAGCGGGTTCTTGATCTCATGCGCGATGCGCCGGGCCACATCGCCCCAAGCGGCCATGCGCTGCGCCGAAACCAGATCCGTCACATCGTCAAAGGCCAGGACATAGCCCTCAAGCTGTCCGTCATCCGAGCGCCGCTCACTCATCCGCACCAGGAGGCTTTCCAGCTTGCCTTTGCGGGTCAGCCGCACCTCCTCTTGCAAGGCGGTGCCAGAACCATCGGTAAGTGTCTGGAACATGGGCGCAAATTCGGGCACCAGCACCGATAGAGCCATTCCATTGCTGTTTCGCGGTAAATCCAGCAGCCGTTCGGCTGCTCTATTTGAGAAATCTGACCGCCCCTCGGCATCAAGGCCGATCACGCCCGCGGTGACATTGGACAGCACCGAATCGAACAACCTGCGACTTTGCTCGGTGGCCTGATTGGTCTCGACCAGCGATTGCCGCTGGCCTTTCAGTTGTCGGGTCATCTGGTTGAAAAACCGCCCCAACAACGCGATTTCATCGTCGCCCTCTTCCTCGGGAACCTGCACATCCAGATCGCCTTCCCCCACCCGCAAGGCGGCCCCGGCCAGACGACCCACCGGGCGACTCAGTCTTTCTGCAAACCACAGCCCCAGCCAGATCGCCGCCAGAATAAGGATCAGCGCAAAGCCAAGATAGAGCAGGCCGAAGTTGAACAAGAGCCGCCCGCGTTCGGATTCCAACTGCTGATAAAGCGCCACCGTTTCCTTGGTCTGATCCAATAGCGACAAGATCCCCCCATCCACCGTGCGCGAGATGTAAAGATAGCGATCCGCAAAGGCATCCAGATGCACCAGCGCTCGAAATTCGTTATTGACCCAATCCTCGATCACCACCGTTTCTCCGGCCTTGGCGCGGGCCAGAGCATCGGCAGTGGGGGCCTCGAAATTGAACAGATAGGATCGGATTCCACGCGATTTCAACTCACCACCGCCATCCACCATGAACACCTCTTTCAAGCCGCGCTGCACTGCGGCCTGCCCCTGGGTCAGGATCGGGCGCACCTGATCATCAGCAAGAAAGAAGCTCGATTGCTTGGCGACGTTGAGATAGCTTGCGAAGGCAATGGCGTCCTGGGTCAGCGCGCTGCGGTGCTCGTTTTCATAGGCCTGAGCGGCGGCCAGTGAGTTTCCCACGACGTTGCGGACACGTTCAGAGAACCACCCCTCAAGCCCGACGTTCAGTGTGATTACGGCAAAGACCGCGACAAGAATGGTCGGGGTAAGTGCCACGATGGCAAATACCCGCGTCAGGCGCAGGTGCAATTGCGATCCGGCAGACCGGCTGCGCCGATCGGCGATCATCCGCACCACCCGCGACATGACCAAAGCCGCGACGACCAGCACATAAACGATGTCGGCCAACAGGATCAGCCGCAGCGAGGGCATGTTGGAGACCTGTGTGAACAGCCCCAGCGCCAGAAACGTCGCCACGGCCAGAATCGGGCCGAGCAGCACCAGCGCAAAGGTCATCACCGTCTGCACACGCCGCTGACGCCGCAGCTTGGTCAGACGTGTCCATGTGTTGCTGCGAAACGCGCCCTGCACAGCCCAATCACCTTACAATTGGCGGCAAGCGCCAAATCCGCCCGCCACATCTGGTATGTCTATCCGATTACAACCGGATTGACACGCTTGATGTTGCGGTTTTACATCAGTTTGCGGCGTCGTGTCACGGGAATATCGAGCTCGGTGATCTTCTTGCGCAAAGTATTGCGATTGATCCCCAGAAGATCGGCACAGCGGGCCTGATTTCCTGCGGTGGCATCCAAGGCGATTTCCAGGAGCGGCTTCTCGAATTCCCGCAAGATGCGCTCATACACCCCAGCGGGAGGCAGTTGCCCGCCATGCAGATCGAAATAGCGCTGCACATGCCGCGCCACCGAGGCTTGCAGGTGTTCGCCTTCGATCTCGCCGCGAAACGACAGCGCGGGCGCGGTTGTGCCCCCCAAAGCCTGCTCTACCTCAAGGCGCGACACCTCTGCCGTGTTGTTGCCCAAGGTCAGCCGACGCAGCAGGGTTTCCAACTGGCGCACATTGCCCGGCCAGGGATTGGCGCGGATCAGGGCCATCGCGTCGGCTGAGAGCCGCCGCTCGACCCCGCTGTCGCGCGCGAAGCGGTTCAGAAAATGCTCGGCGAGCAGCGCAATATCCTCGATACGTTCGGTCAGAGGCGGAACGATCAACACCACCCCACAAAGCCGGTAGTAAAGATCCTTGCGAAAGCGTCCTGTTGCCAGGGCAGCGGACAGATCGCTTTGCGAACTTGCCATCACGCGCGGCGCAGCCTCGCCTTGCTGGTCCAGCATCCGCACCAGACACATCTGCGCTTCGGCGTCAAAATCACCGATTTCATCGAACAGAACAGACCCGCCCATCGCGCGTTCGAGCAGCGTTGCAATCTTTTCGCCAGAGCTCAGATCGCTGCCCGCGGCGACCACAAAGGGACGGGCGCGCCGATCCGAGAAATCATGCAACGTTCGAGCAACGAGCGATTTGCCACTGCCCGATTCGCCTTGAACAATTACCGGCAGATTTGTAGCCATCACCCGCGCCATCAACCGGAAAAGCGCTTGCATCGCCGCTGATCGCCCCACCAGCGGCAACTCATCCAGCGCCGCAGGCGGGGGTAAGACCGCTGGCGCAGATCGTTTCACTTGCAGAGCCTTGACACAACGCTTCATCAGGTCGGGCAGATCAAAGGGCTTGGGCAGATAGTCAAACGCCTTGGCCTCGGTGGCCTGAATCGCCGTCATGATGGTATTTTGTGCTGAAATCACGATCACCGGCAGGCCTGGGCGCAGCCGCGCAATTCGCGGCAGGGCATCCAGACCATTGCCGTCAGGCATGATCACATCCGAGATCACCATATCTCCCATGCCCTCTTCGACCCAGCGCATCAGCGTCATCAGGCTGGCGGTGGCATGAACCTTGCACCCCGCCCGCGTAAACGCCTGCGTCAGCACGGTGCGAATGGTGCGATCATCATCGGCGATCAGAATTGTGCCATCCATCAGGCGCGCTCCTGTTCTGCATCACGCGGAACCAAGGGCAGCGACAGCCGGAATACCGTGCGCCCCGGCTGGCTTTCAACGGAAATCCACGCTTCATGTTCGGAAATGATCTTGGACACCAAGGCAAGCCCAAGCCCGGTGCCATTCTCGCGCCCAGACACGAAGGGTTCAAAGATTTCCGATGCAATCGCCGGTGCGATGCCGGGGCCGTTGTCGATGATTTCCACCTGAAGCGGCAGCGCCTGCCCGGTGCCGTCGGGATTGCGCAGGCGCAAAGCGTGGTCATAGTAGGTATGCAATCTGATGGTTCCCTCTTTGGAACCAATGGCTTCTGATGCGTTCTTCAAAAGGTTCAGAAACACCTGCATCAACTGATCCGGGTCGGCGAAGGTTGGCGGCAAGGATGGGTCATAATCTTCGATGAACACCGGCTTTGCGGCAAAGCCCAACTGGGCGGACTTGCGGGCGCGGTCGAGCGCATCATGCACATTCACCGCCCTTCGCTGCGGCGGGCGCAAATCGCCAAAACGCTCGACCTGTTCCAACAATTTCACCACTCGCCGGCTTTCTTCGACAATCAGATCGGTCAATTCACGATCCTCGGCCGAAAGCCCCATTGCCAGCAGTTGTGCTGCCCCGGTGATCCCGGTCAACGGATTCTTGATCTCATGCGCCAGCATCTCCGCCATGCCGATCGCCGATTTCGCCGCCGAGGCCACCTTGCGATTGTGCCCCAGCCTGTCAGCGGTATCGCGCGGCGAGATCAGCACCAGCAACCGCTCGGGATCGTCAAGCATCGGCGCGATCTGCACCGAACAAGGCTGCGCGGACCGCTCGCCAAGGATCACAGCGGCTTCGGAAATATGCAAGGGCGATTGGCTGGCGCGCACCCGCGCCAGACTCGTCGCCATCAGTGCGTCAAAACTCAGGCGTTGCCCCAGCGGGGTACCGATCAAGCTGCGGGCCGAGGCATTCAAAAACGTCTCAGTCGCGGGGTTTGCCGCAACAATCACCGCATCCGCCCCGATGATCAGCGCCGCAATCGGCAATGAGGCCCAAAGCCCGGCAGTGAGCGGATCACTCATGCCGCCACCTCGGCAGGTTGATCAAAAGCGCCGCGCAGCAGGCGCAGCACCGCAGCGGTATCGGTCGAGGTGAGAATCGCCGCCCGATCAGGATTGGCCTCGCCAAGAAACCAGCCTAGATGTTTGCGCGCCATCCGCAGCCCCAGTTCACGGCCATAAAACCCCAGCATCTCGTGATAATGCCCGCTCACCAGATCCACCAAAGCCTGCCCCTGAGGCAGCTTTGGTGCAGCGGTGCCAAACAGTGCCGCAGCCACCTCGGCCAGCCGCCAGGGCGCTCCTTGCGCGCCGCGCCCAATCATCAGACCATCGGCCTTTGAGGCCGCCAGCGCCGCCCGCGCCGTTGTTACATCCACAATATCGCCATTGGCAATCACCGGAATACTCACGGATTCTTTCACCGCCCGGATTGCCGCCCAATCCGCCCGACCTTTGTAAAACTGACACCGCGTTCGTCCGTGGATGGTGATCATCGCCACCCCGGCATCTTGCGCCCGTCGTGCCAATTGCGGCGCGTTCAGCGTCAGATCGTCCCAACCCAGCCGGGTTTTCAACGTGACCGGCACCGACACCGCTGAAACCACCGCCTCGATCAGCCGCAGCGCCTGATCCAGATCGCGCAACAGTGCCGAGCCGCAAGCCCCGGTCGTCACCCGTTTCGACGGGCAACCCATGTTGATATCAATCACCCGCGCCCCCTGTGCTTGGACATAGCGCGCGGCCTCGGCCATCCAATAGGCCTCGCGCCCGACCAGTTGCACCGAGGTCGCGGCCTGATCAAAGCCCAGTTCCGCCCGCGCGCGCGCCATTGGACGCGCCTCAACCACCTCTTGGCTGGCGACCATTTCCGACACCACCAGCCCCGCGCCAAAGCCGGCGACCAGACGGCGAAACGGCAGATCGGTGATCCCGGCCATTGGCGCCAGCAACACCGGTGAGGTCAGGGCAATTTGGCCAAGAGACAAGGGTGGATGGATCATCGCGCTACCTTGTGGGGTTTTTTGGGCAGGGCCAGGCCTGCGCGGGTCAGTCTTTACCTATAGGTCACGCAACGCCTGAATAACAGGCGCATTCGCAGCTTTTTCA
>JAGPBG010000081.1 GCA_018063485.1 Cypionkella sp. | reverse complement strand
TTCGTCGTGGGCAAGCCCAACGAACTCGCCCATGCCGCCGCCCGCCGTGTGGCCGAAGGTGGCCCGGTTACTTTCAATCCGTTGTTTCTCTATGGTGGTGTCGGGCTTGGCAAAACCCATTTGATGCACGCCATCGCGCATGAGTTACAGCTTCGCCAGCCGCATCTGCGCGTGCTTTATCTTTCCGCCGAGCAATTCATGTATCGTTTTGTTCAGGCGCTGCGTGAGAAGCAGATCATGGATTTCAAGGAAATCTTCAGGTCCGTTGATGTATTGATGGTCGATGATGTGCAATTCATCGCGGGCAAGGATTCCACTCAAGAGGAGTTCTTCCACACCTTCAACGCGCTGGTTGATCAAAACAAACAGATCGTCATTTCCGCCGATCGCGCTCCGGGCGAAATCAAGGATCTGGAAGACCGCATCAAGTCGCGCCTGCAATGCGGGCTGGTGGTGGACCTGCATCCCACCGATTACGAATTGCGCCTTGGCATCTTGCAGCAAAAGACCGAGTTTTACCGGCAGCAATACAAAGGGCTTGATATATCAAAGCCGGTGCTGGAGTTCTTGGCCCATCGCATCACCACCAATGTCCGCGTCCTTGAAGGTGCGCTGACTCGCCTGTTCGCCTTTGCCTCGCTTGTGGGCCGTGAAATCACCCTGGAGTTGGCGCAAGATTGTCTTGCCGACATCCTGCGCGCTTCGGATCGCAAGCTGACCATCGAAGAGATTCAGCGCAAGGTGGCCGAGCATTACAACATCCGGCTGTCGGATATGATCGGCCCCAAGCGGTTGCGCAACATTGCCCGGCCGCGTCAGGTGGCGATGTATCTGTCCAAGCAAATGACCCCGCGCTCGCTGCCTGAAATCGGCCGGCGTTTTGGTGGGCGGGACCACACCACCATCATGCACGGCGTGCGCAAGATCGAAGAACTGATGGCCGTTGACTCGCAACTGTCGGACGATTTGCAACTGTTGCGCCGGTTGTTGCAGGGCTAAGATCAGAGGCGGGCTTGACGGCTCTCGCAAACCTTCGCAAAGTCGCGCAAACTCTATGGCCCGGTAGAACCCGGCTGGTTTCGTTGTCCCATCGGGATGGCAAAGGGAAAAGACATGAAGATCAGCATCGAACGCGCCACGCTTCTCAAGGCCCTCGCTCAGGCCCAATCGGTTGTTGAGCGACGCAACACCATCCCGATCCTTGCCAACGTGCTGATCGAGGCCGAGGGCAACACCGTGTCTTTCCGCGCCACCGATCTGGATATCGAAGTGGTGGACCGCGCCTCCGCCGTTGTGGAACGTGGCGGTGCCACCACGGTTTCCGCTGTGATGTTGCACGAGATCATTCGCAAACTGCCCGATGGTGCGCTGGTTGCCCTCACCGAAGATGCCGCAACTGGCCGCCTGACAATTGCTGCCGGGCGCTCCACCTTCAGCCTTGCCACCTTGCCGAAAGAAGATTTCCCGGTGATGGCAACTTCGGAATACAGCTCCAATTTCTCGGCCCCGGCACCGGTGTTGCGCCGGTTGTTTGACAAGGCAAAGTTTGCCATTTCCACAGAGGAGACGCGCTATTATCTGAACGGCGTCTATCTGCACGTCGCCAGCGGCGAAATCGGCCCGGTGTTGCGCTGTGTGGCCACTGACGGCCACCGACTTGCCCGTATCGACGCTCCTTTGCCCGATGGCGCACAAGGCATGCCCGGCGTGATCGTGCCGCGCAAGACGGTGAACGAGTTGCGCAAACTGCTCGATGATGACGAGGCGACGATCGCGGTTTCGGTCTCGGAAACCAAGGTGCGCTTTGCCACACCCTTGATCACGCTTACCTCAAAGGTGATCGACGGCACTTTCCCAGATTACACCCGCGTCATCCCCACCGGCAATACCAAGCGGTTGGAAGTGGATGCGTCTGAATTCGCCAAGGCTGTTGACCGGGTGGCCACCGTGTCCTCGGAACGCAGCCGCGCCGTCAAGCTTAGTCTTGATGAGGATCGTCTGATCCTGTCGGTCAACGCCCCCGATTCGGGTGCTGCCGAGGAAGAGCTGGCCGTGGCTTACGGTGATGAGCGGTTGGAAATTGGCTTCAACGCAAAATACCTGCTTGAAATTGCCAGTCAGGTTGATCGCGAAAACGCCGTGTTCCTGTTCAATTCTTCGGGCGATCCAACCTTGATGCGCGAAGGCAATGACACCTCGGCAATCTATGTCGTCATGCCGATGCGCGTCTAGCGCAGCAGTTCTGACTGTTTTAGCCAAGGTAAAGGGGCCCAAGTGAGCGGTCTTGCCATCACCGCGCTGTCGCTGTCGCATTTTCGCAGCCATCACTCCGGGCGAATGCAGTTTGACGGGCGACCGGTGGCGATATGGGGTCCGAATGGGGCCGGAAAAACCAACATTCTTGAGGCGGTTTCACTGCTCTCACCCGGTCGGGGCCTGCGCCGCGCCGGGGCCGAGGAAATCGCCCGCAAGCCAGAATCCCTCGGTTGGAAAGTTACCGCCGAAGTGCAAGGCCTTGGTGCGGCGCATCAGGTACAAACCGGAGCCGAGGCGGGTGCGCCGCGCTTTGTGCGCATCGACGACAAGCCTGCTGCACAGTCGGCCCTGGGGCGGATTTTGCGCGTGTTGTGGCTGGTTCCCGCGATGGACCGGCTGTGGATCGAGGCGGCAGAAGGGCGACGGCGGTTTCTTGACCGCATGACGCTGTCCTTTACCCCCGATCATGCCGAGGCCGTGCTGGGTTATGAGAAAGCCATGCGCGACCGCAACCGGCTGCTGAAAGACCAGGTTGCCGATGTCTATTGGTATGCCGCCCTTGAGGCGCAGATGGCGCAGTTTGCCATCACGATCAGCGATAATCGACAGGCGGCATTGGCAATACTCGCGCAGACCCAAGACGGCGCGCAGACCGTGTTCCCGCGGGCCGAACTGGCATTGATCAACTCCGAAGGTGAGGTCGCCCCCGCGGATTGGAGGCAGGTCTGGGCCGAAGGCCGCAGGCGTGATATGGCCGTCGGGCGCACTCTGATTGGGCCCCACCGTGTTGATCTGACGGCGCGCTATGCCGCCAAGGATCAGCCAGCCGATCAATGTTCCACCGGCGAGCAAAAGGCACTGCTGATCAGCCTGATCCTTGCCAATGCGCGCGCCCTTGCTGTCGATCTGGGCCACGCGCCGATAATTCTGCTGGATGAGGTGGCGGCGCATCTGGATGCCACGCGCAGGGCAGCCCTCTATGATGAGATTTGCGCCTTGGGCGCGCAGGCGATGATGACCGGCACCGAGGCCGTTTTGTTTGACACTCTGGGCGAGCGGGCGCAGAATTTTACCGTTACTGAAACCGCAGGCCTAAGCAGGATCGAGGAAGTATGACCCCGCAACGCGTAACCCTGATCACCCTTGGCGTCACTGATCTGGATGCCGCCCGCGCCTTTTACGCACGGCTGGGGTGGGTCGAACATTCTCGCACCGAAGGGGTGGCATTTTATCAAATGCATGGGGTGGTGCTGGGCCTGTTTGGCCGTGAGGATCTGGCCAAGGATCAGGGCCGTGAAGCTGCGGCTTTGGGCAGTGGAGCAATGACCCTCGCCCAGAACTTCGCGACCGAGGCCGAGGTGGATAGGGCCTATGCCGCTGCGCTCGCTGCCGGTGGCACCGCTTTGAAAGCCCCCGAAAAGGTGTTCTGGGGTGGCTACTCCGGCTATTGGGCAGACCCCGACGGCCATGTCTGGGAAGTCGCGATGAATCCGTTCTGGCCCTTGGCAGATGATGGCAGTCTGACCCTTCCCCAAGCGAAGTAATCCCAGTATATGCCATCGGGTAGTTCCTTTTCGGCAGCATCATGACCATCACCCTGCATCAGTTGATCCTTTACGCAGGCGGCATGGCCTTGCTCTGGGTGATCCCTGGACCGGTCTGGGTGGCGCTGACCGCCCGCGCGCTTTCGGGTGGGTTCTCGGCGGCTTGGCCACTGGCAATCGGCGTCGCTCTGGGTGATTTGATCTGGCCGATGGCGGCGATTTTCGGCCTGACCTGGATCCTGTCCGTCTATGGTGATTTCCTGAACCTGTTGCGCTGGGTCGCGGCGGTGGTCTTTCTTGTGATGGGCGTGCTATTGATTCGAAAACCGGCCGCAAAACTCACGGCAGATCGCGCCATGACCCGCCCCGGCATGTGGGCGGGCTTTGCCGTGGGCGTAGCTGCGGTGATCGGCAACCCCAAGGCAATCCTGTTTTACATGGGCGTCTTGCCCGGCTTCTTCGATCTGACTCGCGTGACCGCCCCCGATATTGTGGCGATCTTGATGGTTTCCGCCTTGGTTCCGATGCTGGGAAACCTGTGTCTTGCCCTGTTTCTTGATCGCGCGCGTCAGCTTTTGTCCTCTCCCGAAAAGATCCACAAACTGAACATGGTCTCGGGGATTTTGCTGATCGGCGTGGGGATCGTGATAGGCCTCTCAAACCTCTAAATCTTGTGCCCAAGGCGTGACATTCCCCCCCCGAACCGCTATAAGTCGCGGGCAAGCAAGGGGATACAGACACCATGGCCGCAGAAGCCAAGAAGCCGGAAAGCTACGGCGCCGATTCCATTAAAGTTCTCAAAGGCTTGGAGGCTGTTCGCAAGCGTCCGGGCATGTATATCGGTGATACCGATGATGGCTCGGGCCTGCATCATATGGTTTACGAAGTCGTAGATAACGGAATTGATGAGGCGCTGGCCGGACATGCGACTGCGGTGACGGTAAAAATCCATGCCGACAGCTCGGTTTCGGTGCGCGACAACGGGCGCGGGATTCCGGTCGATATCCACAAGGAAGAGGGCGTTTCGGCTGCCGAGGTCATCATGACCCAGTTGCACGCGGGCGGCAAATTCAACAACACCGATGAGGGCGGCAACGCCTACAAGGTCTCGGGTGGTCTGCATGGCGTCGGCGTTTCGGTGGTGAATGCGCTGTCGGAATGGCTGGAATTGCGGGTCTGGCGCAATGACACCGAATATCGGGCGCGGTTCGAGCATGGCGAATGTGTGGTCCATGTGCATGAGGTCGGCCCCGCTCCGGGCGAGCGCGGCACCGAAGTGCGCTTTCTGGCTTCTGCCAAGATCAACATCCCCGAGGGCACATTTTCCAATCTGGATTACAGCTTCAAGACGCTGGAACACCGCCTGCGTGAACTGGCCTTCCTGAACTCGGGCGTGCGCATCATCATCGAGGATGAACGCCCGGCAGAGCCGCTGAAAACCGAACTGTACTATGATGGCGGTGTGCGGGAATATGTGAAATATCTTGATCGCTCCAAGACGTCGATCATGGCCGAACCGATCTATATCATTGGCGAGCGCGCCGGGATCACGGTTGAAGTCGCAATGTGGTGGAACGACAGCTACAACGAGATGGTGCTGCCCTTTACCAACAACATCCCGCAGCGCGACGGTGGTACGCATTTGGCGGGCTTTCGTGGCGCACTGACCCGCACAATCAACGCCTACGCGCAATCCTCCGGGATCGCGAAGAAAGAGAAGATAGATTTCACCGGCGATGACGCGCGTGAAGGGCTGACTTGCGTGCTGTCGGTCAAGGCACCTGATCCGAAATTCTCGTCCCAGACCAAGGACAAACTGGTGTCCTCCGAGGTTCGTCCGGCGGTGGAGAATCTGGTCAACGAAAAGCTGGCTGAATGGTTTGAGGAAAATCCACAGAACGCCAAAATCATCGTTGGCAAGATTGTCGAAGCGGCCTTGGCCCGAGAGGCTGCGCGCAAGGCCCGCGAACTCACCCGCCGCAAGACCGCGCTGGATGTATCGAACCTGCCCGGCAAACTGGCCGATTGTCAGGAAAAAGACGCTTCAAAGGCAGAACTGTTCCTCGTCGAGGGTGACTCGGCAGGCGGTTCGGCCAAGCAGGGTCGTTCGCGGGCAAATCAGGCCGTGCTGCCGCTCAAGGGCAAGATCCTGAATGTGGAACGTGCGCGCTTTGACCGGATGCTTGCCAGCCAGGAAATCGGCACGCTGATCACCGCGATGGGCACCGGTATTGGTCGCGATGAATTCAATCTGGCCAAGTTGCGTTACCACAAGATCATCATCATGACCGACGCCGATGTTGACGGCGCGCATATCCGCACGTTGATCCTGACCTTCTTCTTCCGTCAGATGCCGCAACTGATCGAGGCGGGGCATCTCTATATTGCCCAGCCGCCACTTTACAAAGTCGCGCGCGGCAAGTCCGAGGTCTACATCAAGGACCAAAGCGGGCTGGAAGATTACCTGATCGACATGGGCCTTGAGGGTGCCGTGCTGCGGCTGGGCAGTGGTGAGGAGCTGGCGGGCGACGACTTGCGCCGGGTGATCGAAGGCGCGCGCGCCTTCCGACGCGTGTTGGAATCCTTCCCCACCAACTATCCGCGCGGGATTTTGGAGCAGGCGGCGCTGGCGGGCGCCTTTGATTCGGGTCAGGCCGACAGTGATTTGCAGGCGGTGGCCGACACAGTGTCCAAGCGCCTGAACATGATCGCCGCCGAATACGAAAAGGGCTGGATGGGCCGCATCACCCAGGATCACGGTATCCGCCTCAGCCGTATCCTGCGTGGCGTCGAAGAATTGCGCACACTTGACGGGGCCGTTCTGCGTTCAGGCGAGGCACGGCGATTGTCAGCGATCTCGCGCGAAACCCGCGACGCCTACCGCGATCCGGCGCGCCTTGTCCGCAAAGACCGCGAGCAGCTTGTCCACGGCCCGGTTGATCTGCTGAAATCAGTGCTGGCCGAGGGCGAAAAGGGTCTGACCTTGCAACGCTACAAGGGCTTGGGCGAGATGAACCCCGAACAGCTTTGGGAAACCACGCTGGATCCCGAAGCACGCACCCTGTTGCAGGTCAAGATCGAGGATCTGGCCGAGGCGGATGATATTTTCACCAAGCTGATGGGCGATGTCGTGGAGCCCCGGCGGGAGTTCATTCAGGCCAACGCGCTGAATGTTGAACACCTTGATACCTGAGGACGGCAGATGATTTTTGCCTATTCCCAGCACGACAAGGGCTTGCAGCAGCTTCCCGATCCCCCGCCCTTGGAGGGGGCCATCTGGGTTGATCTCTATCGTCCTACGCCCGAACAGGAAGATCAGGCGCGGGCATTGGGCGTAGACGTGCCCAGCCTTGCCGATATGGAAGAGATCGAGGTGTCCAACCGTCTCTATCGGGAGGACAGCATTGATTACATGACGGTCGTGCTTCCCGGCATGTCGCAAAGCCAGACACCCATCTCTGGCCCGGTCTGTTTTGCCTTGTCGCAAAACCGCCTTGTCACTATTCGTCACCACGCCCCGCGTCCCTTCGAAACCTACGGCAAGCGCGCCGACAAATCCGGGCCGGGGTGCGCCACGCCTGCGCGGGTTTTTCTGGGGCTGATGGAGGAAATCACCGGACGCCTGGCCGATCTTCTCGAAGGCGCAGGCTCGGCGCTCGACGGGGTCATGCGCGATGTGTTCCACAATGGCGACAAATCCACCGATGAATTCCTGCATAACGCCTTGCGGCAAGTCGGGCGTGAGGGCGATCTGATCGGCCGTGTGCGCCTATCCTTGCTGACGATCCAGCGCGCGCTTGGCTTTTTCGGACAGAATCTGGAAGAGCGGGCCGAGAATGAGGCGCTCAAGCCCTTGGTCAAAGCGATTCAGCGTGACGTTCAGGCGCTGGAGGTTCACGCTGATTTCCTGTCGTCCCGTCTGGGGTTAGCCACCGATACCACCCTGGGCGTGATCGGTCTAACCCAAAACGGCACGGTCAAGATCCTGTCGGTGGTGGCAGCACTGTTCCTGCCGCCGACCTTGATTGCATCGGCTTATGGGATGAACTTTGGCATAATGCCCGAGCTTCATTGGCGCTATGGGTATCCGATGGCTTTGGGAATGATGCTGGCCACTGCGGTGGGCACCTATCTTTTCCTGAAATGGAAGAGGTGGCTTTGACGGAAACCTGGTAGGGCCAGAATTGCAAAATCTTGACAGATTGGCATCAAAAACTGCAACTGATGCGGTAATTCTGGTAATGTCACGCCTTCAATGCAACCTGCCGCCCTTTTGCCCGATCTCGATCGCATTGACCGGCTGATGGAGGTGGCGGGGCTGGACGTTTTGGTCGCCACCTCCAAGTACAACGTGCAATATCTTCTGGGTGGCTACCGGTTC
>JAGPBG010000080.1 GCA_018063485.1 Cypionkella sp. | reverse complement strand
GCCGATGTCACTCCCGCCGCCGTTTACCGCCATTTCGCCGGCCGCGACGATCTGATCGCCGAGGTCGCGCGCCAAGGCTATGAGATTTTCGCCGCCCTGATGGAGTTTGCCTATAATGACGGCAAGCCCACCTCTTTGGCGGCGTTCGAGGCGACGGGCCGCGCCTATCTGGCCTTTGCCCGCAAATATCCCGGTCATTACATGGCGATGTTTGAAAGCGGTCTGTCCCTGAACGCCCATGGCGATCTGGCCCTTGTGGCCGCGCGCGCGCGCAATGTTCTGGAACGTGCTGCCGAGCAACTTTCGCAACATCTGCCCGCCGGAAAACGCCCGCCCTCAACCATGTTTTCCGCCCATATCTGGGCGCTGAGTCATGGCGTGGTCGAGCTTTACATGCGCGGCGCGCCGGGTGCCAAATCACAATTCCCGCCTGAAGACTTGCTTGAGGCGGGAATTGGCATCTATCTGCGCGGTCTTGGGCTGTTGAAACCCGATCTTTAACGGAACAGAACCAGCGCCCCCGGCGACCAGGCCACACGGGTCTTGGTGCCGATATCCAGCACCGGGCGCCCGAACACGTTGCGCATCGACAGGCGCATCGGCTGATTAGACCCTTCCAGCTTGATATCGTAATAAGTCATGTCGCCGTAATAGACCACCTCTTCCACCACCGCATTGCTTTCGCGGTCAGCAGCGGTTTGGCCATCAAACAAGATGGTCAGCGTTTCAGGCCGGAACCCAATCGAGGCACCGCCAGAGCTGGCCTGACCGGTAACCTGCTCATCCGCCAAGGTGATCTTGCCAAATCCTTCGGCATCAACCTCCGCCTTGCCCCCGGACTCCGACAGTATCTTGGCGGGCAAAAAGTTCATTGTGCCTATGAAATTCGCAACCTTGCGGCTGGAGGGGCGCCGATACAGGGTTTCTGGATCAGCCAGTTGCGCAATCTCGCCGTCAAACATCACCGCAATCCGGTCCGACATCACCAGTGCCTCTTCCTGATCATGGGTGACCAGAATGAAGGTGATGCCCACCTGCCGTTGCAGCTTGATCAGTTCCAACTGCATCTGTTCGCGCATCTTCTTGTCCAGCGCCGACAAAGGCTCGTCGAGCAGCAAAACCTTGGGTTTCAGGATCAGCGCACGGGCCAAGGCCACGCGCTGTCGCTGCCCGCCCGAAAGCGCATGGGCGGCACGCTCGCCGTAGCCTTTCAGCCCGACCATCTCCAAAGCATCCACTACCGCCTTGGCCTTCTCGGCCGCCGATCGCGGGTCTTTGCGCAAACCAAAGCCCACGTTCTGCGCCACCGTCAGATGCGGAAAGATCGCATAGGATTGAAACACCATATTGGTCGGGCGCTTGTTGGCCGGAACCCCCTGCATGTTCTTGCCATCAATCATCACCGCGCCCGAGGAAATCCCCTCAAAGCCCGCGATGGTGCGCAACAGCGTGGTCTTGCCGCAGCCTGATGGCCCAAGCAGCGAGAAGAACTCCCCCGCGCGGATGGTGGCAGTGATCCCGCGTAACGCGTGATAATCGCCATAATACTTATGAACGTCCTTGAACTCGATCATCGTGGTTTTTTCAGACGTCACAGGAAGCCTCCAGTATCCTTACCACCGGTTTTGGCAATGCCACGGCGGCGGAAATATTCTGCAATTGCAAGAAGGGTGATCGACAGGCAGACCAGAATGGTCCCCAGCGCCATGATGACCGGCACCGCCGTTGGGAAACGGAACTGCGAGAAGATATAGACTGGCAAGGTGGTTTCGCTGCCCGCCAGAAAGAAGGCCATGATGAACTCATCAAGGCTGATGGTGAAGGTGATCAACAGCGATGAAACGATCCCCGGCATCACCAAGGGCAGGATGATCAGCCGGAAAGTGGAAACCGGCGTCTCGCCCAGATCATAGGCCGCTTCCTCAAGCGACTGGTCCAGCGCCTGAAACGCCGCCGACAGGATCGCAATCGAAAACGGCGTGCAAACCAGCACATGGCCCAAGATTACCGTAAAGATCGACAATGGCACGCCAATCCCCAGCAGCACCACCAACAGCGCCACCGCCAGAATGATCTCGGGCAACACCAAGGGCAGCATGATCATGCCCATGAGCCCGGCCTTGAACGGAAAGCGATAGCGGGTCGAGGCGCGCGAAGCAAAAACCCCCAATGTCGTGGCCAGGATCGAGGCCGAAACCGCGATGATCAGCGAATTTTTCAACGCCTCATGCAGCGGCGGCTGTTCCCACAGCTTGTAGAACCAGTTGAAGGTGAACCCGGTCAGCGGGAAAGAGATGATCGTGGCATCATTGAATGCAAACAACGGCAACAGCACGATCGGGGCATAGAGAAAGACCAGATAGCCAATGGTGTAAACGCGAAACCAACCGCCCTTCATTATTTCGGTCCCCTCAGATAGCGCCGGTTCAGGAACAGGAACAGCAGGCTCACCGCCGTCACAATCCCCATCGCCGAGATGGCAAGGGCCGAGCCCAGCGGATAATTGTCAAGTTTTTGATATTGCAACTGAATCAGATTTGCGACCATCTTGCCTTCCGGTCCGCCCATCAGATGTGGTGTGACATAATCACCAATCGTGGGGATGAACACGATCAACACCGCCGAAATCACCCCCGGCATCGCCAAGGGCAGAGTCACGCGGATAAAGGTCATGAACGGGCTTTCGCCCAGATCGCGCCCGGCCTCAAGGAAAGACCGGTCAATCTTCTCCAGCGCCACGAAAATCGGCAGGATCGCAAAGGGCGCATAGGCATGGGCCAGCGTGATCACCACCGAATTGACGTTGTAAAGGATGAATGTCAGCGGCTCATCAATGATCCCCATCCCGATAAGGCCGGAATTGACCACGCCGTTATAACCCAGGATCACTTTCCACAGGAACACCCGGATCAGATACGAGGTCCAGAACGGGATGGTGATCAAGAACAGCCACAGGGATTTCCTTGATCCGTCAACGTGAAAGCTGACAAAATACGCCACCGGAAACGCCAATGAGACCGTCACGGCCGTCACCACCAGTGACACATAAAGCGAACGCAGCATCAGCGCACGCGACAGCGGATCGCTCCAGGCCCCCAGATAGTGCTGAGTGGCAACCATCTCGCCATCAACCATCTTGTAGGACGCACATTCCCCGACATAGTTGCAAAGCTGAAAATGCCGGATGATCTCGAGATAGCCATCCGTCATGAAGCTGTAGAGAAAGATCGTGATCAGCGGGGCAGCCAACAGCAAGGCGGCGTAAATCGCCGTCGGGCTGATCATCGCAAGACCGTTAGCGGCCTCCGACCCCCTGAAGCGTGACGCTCCGGTTGTTTTTGCCATCTTATCCCCTGTTCGCCGCTTCTTTTCTGATTTGATCAAATCTTTGCAGAAGCCCGGCGGCCAAGCAAGTGGAATCTGCTTTGCGAAGTGCAATGATTGGCAACAGGCAGGGTCCGGGTCAATCCGCGATCATCTCGATCGCGATGGCCCGCTTTTTCAACTCCTCATAGAGCGACGATACAACACGGTTCGCAGTCACCGCGACGCTCAATGCCTCGACCAGCCCGGATTCCGAAACGCAAGGCCCGGCGACACGCCAGATGATGCGGGTTTGCACCCCGCTGTCATACACGATTTCGGTCAATCCGCCCCGGTTTTTGCGCCAACCAAGAAACGCACGCCCGACGGGCGCATGGAAGGTGGTTTGAAGTCCCATTTTCGGGCTCTTTCTTTTTTCCGCTCTTTGCTCAGGCTGCCCGCGCCTCCCCCTTGCGTCAAGCCGGGCTGCTGAGAAAAGCCAAAAAGCGAGTCCCCCGTGCAACAGGGCGGTCAGACAGCCATGTCCGAGGGCGGGCGTGGCAACAGATAGGCCAGCGCCGTTACCCCGGCCGCCATCTTTTGGCGCGCGATATTGCCCGGAAGCGCCAATCTCACCGCCGAGGGGGCCCGGCCGTGAATCAAGGCATATTCATCCGCCGAGCGCAGCAAGACGCCTTCCTCCTCGGCCATGCGCGCAAAGGTCGAAGGCCGCCAGCCCTGCGGCAAGGGCAGCCAGACAAAGGGCAGGCCCTCTTGCCAATGCGGCTGAAACGCTTGCAACTGCTCTACAATCATCCGTAAACGCTCGGAAAACTCGGCTTGAATCGCCGCGTGTATGTCTTGCGCTGCCCCCGTGGTCAGCAGATCAAGGCACAGCGACGACACCGCCCGAGACAGCGCGAAAAACCCGTGCTGGGCTGCAAGCCGCCCGGTGTCGCCCATCCCCGCAGGGCACACCACATACCCAAAACGCAGCGCCGCCGACAGCGATTTTGACAGGCTGCCGACATACCAGACCCGTTCCGGGGCCATGGCGCGCAGCGATGGCAATTTCGCAGCGGCGGAGAAATAGCATTCGTCCTCGATCACTTGCAGATCATGGCGGCGGGCGATATCAACAATCGCCTGACGCCGCTCCAGCGACATGCGTGCGGTAGTGGGGTTTTGGCTTTCTGGTGTCAGGCACAGCACTTGCGGGCCGTACTTGCGGCACGCCGCTTCCAACGCATCCGGGCGCATCCCTTCGGTGTCCATCTCGATGCCAACCACTTCGGCGCGCGCCAGACGTGCGGCATAGCGAAAGCCGGGATAGGCAAGATCTTCGGTCAGCACCACCGGACGGTCGCCACGCAGACAGCAATCCAGAATCAATCGGATGCCGCTCTGGCCCCCATGCGTCAGCATCAGATCCTGCGCGCTGATCTCTCCCAAGGCGCGGTCGCAAATCCATTCACAGACCGCTTGCCGCAATGGCGCCTCCGATCTCTGGGTGGTATAGCCCAGCCAATCCATTCCCACCTGATCCGCGATCCGCCCAAGTGCCGCTGAAATTGCTTCGGCCTGCCCCACCTCGGGCAGTTGCGGCGAACGCATGTCAACCCGCTCATCCCCCGCCACCGTTTCGCGCTCAACGAATAACGGCTGGGTTGGCCCCAGACGCGGCCTGCGTGAGGCGACGAAAGTGCCGCGCCCCACAGTTGCCTCAAGCAAGCCCTCCTGGGTTGCAATCTGATAGGCCCGGCTGACGGTCCCAGGGGTGACAGACAATTGCCAGGCCAATTCCCGCACCGTGGGCAATTGTGCCCCTTCCGGCAAATCGCCGCGCCGGATCGCATCGCGCAAGGTTCGCGTCAGGGCCAGGTATTTGGGCCCTTCGCCTTCCGGCAAGATTGGCACCCATATTGTATCCATGACAAGTCTCTTCTGGTGATTCGGTTGCGGAGATTGTATGCGTATAATACGAGATTCAGGATATTGTATCAATACAAATGGAGGGTGCCATGTCGATGATCGAAACGCTGGCCCTGAAGGGTCGCTCCACACCGCGCAGTGCAATGAGGGCGATTGTATCGCTATGGCTGTCGCGCCATTACACCCGGCGCAGCCTGGCGGCGCTGACGGTGGACCAGCTTGATGACATCGGCCTCGATGCTTTCACCGTCAAAGCCGAATATGCCAAACCTTTTTGGCGCGCCTGAAGCGCGCAACGCCACCCCTGACCTGGGGCCGGTTTATCCGGCCCTTTTTTTTGTGGCATTTTCCTGCACCAATAAAAAAAGGCCCGCAAACCTGCGGGCCTTTTTCTTGATATCGGAATGACTTAGCGCTTGGAGAACTGGAAGCTCTTGCGTGCCTTGGCCTTGCCGTATTTCTTGCGCTCGACCACACGGCTGTCGCGGGTCAGGAAGCCAGCGGCTTTCAAAGCACCACGAAGCGCCGGCTCATAAAGCTGAAGCGCTTTGGAAATACCATGCTTGACCGCACCGGCCTGACCGGACAGGCCGCCACCGGCAACCGTCGCCATCACGTCGAACTGGCCGTCAACATTGGCCACGGTGAAGGGCTGACGCAGAATCATCTGCAACACCGGACGCGCGAAATAAACCGCCATTTCCTTGCCATTCACCACAACCTTGCCCGAACCGGGCTTGATCCAGACGCGGGCAACGGCGTTCTTGCGCTTGCCGGTTGCATAGGACCGACCCAGTTTGTCACGGACCGAGACACGCACCGGTGCAGCCGAAGCGGCAGGAGCAGCAGCCGATACGGCCGATTTCAGATCGTCAAGAGATTTGATATCGGACATGATCATGCGCTCCGGGTGTTCTTGGGGTTCAGCGATGCAACATCGAGAACGGTGGGCTGCTGGGCCTCATGCGGATGCTCGGCACTGGCATAAACCCGCAGATTGGTCATCTGAACGCGGCCCAGACGGTTGCGGGTGATCATGCGTTCAACCGCTTTGATCACAACGCGCTCGGGATGGGCGCCGTCCAGCACCTGACCAGCGGTGCGCTGCTTGATGCCACCCGGATGGCCAGTGTGCCAATAATAGATCTTGTCGGCGCGCTTGTTGCCGGTCATCTGCACCTTGTCGGCGTTGATGATGATCACATTGTCGCCCATATCCATATGGGGGGTGAAGGTCGGCTTGTTCTTGCCGCGCAGGATGTTGGCGACGATCGAGGCAAGACGGCCCAGAACAACGCCTTCAGCGTCGATCAGGATCCATTTCTTGTCGATGTCCGCCGGAGTAGCGGAAAAGGTTTTCATCTTGAAGCCTATGAGGTTGGTATGGGGTCGCCCCCGAACATATTCGATGCGGGCTTATCGCTGATGTCTCCGGCCAGGTCAATGGTATGAAAAAAGTAATTATCGCTTATAATCAATAGCTTAAATTATGGGGTATCAATTTACCCCAGTTAACGCAGCCGTGGAGGCCGGTCCGGGTCCATTCCGGGCGCTGAGGGGGCTACGGGTTCGGCTTGCGGTTCGGGCAGAGGAATATCAAACACCAACGCAACCCTTGCCGCTTCGGCCAATCCGCGTTCACCGCTGTTCAGGAAAATCACGTCCAACTCGGCGGCGTCCAGCCCGGAAAACCGCAGGGCCTCGCCCACCGCGCGCGCCAGCGGCGCTTGCGCCGCAGTGGCCGCATTGACCATCACCAGCACATGTCCCTGCCGGCCATCCTCATAGCGCACTCCCGCCAAAAGTGCGGTTTGCAGCAATCCCTGCGCCCCGGTCAAGGTAAAGGTCAAAGCCTCGGTCAAGGTATCCGGCAGCTTTGCGGGCGCATGAAAGCTGGCAATCCGGGCTTCAGTCTGCACCGGGGCTTCATCAAGCATCTCGGCAAGCCAGCGCAGCGCCTCGGGCGGCAGCAAGGTTTCCGACCCGGCCCCGGTTCCCAGATTAAGCCCCAGTGACACGCCCTGCCCGGCCAGATGTTGCGCCATGATCCGCCCCGGCAAAGCGGCGTAGGGCAAAGGCCCCTGCCCCAAACTCGCCAACCGCTCTTCGCTGTCAAAAGCCAAAAGCACCGGACCATCGGGCAAATCATAGACTTTGGGCGTGATCCTTTCCCCTTCGGCCTCGTGTTCCAGCACCACGAACAATTGGGCATCGGCCAGCAGACGGTAAAACTGCCGCGCCGCCGCCTCATCGCCCAGGGCCATGGCCAAATGAGCCTGATCCAGAAGTGTCATGCGTTCTCCATCACCTGCCGCACGGCCAGCCGAAGCGCTGGCAGCAGTTCGGCCTCGAACCAGGGCGTGCGTTTGATCCATGCCGTATTCCGCCACGACGGGTGCGGCAAGGGAAACACGCCGGTTGCGGCATGGGCGCGCCAATCGGCCACAAGGTCATTCACCCGGCCCGGCCCCAGATGCCAGCGCATCGCCGCCGCTCCCACCACCAGCACCAGCCGCAGATCCGGCATGGCCGCCATCACCTCATCGCGCCAGGTCCGCGCGCAAATCGGCGGCGGTGGCAGATCAGAGCCAGCGGCATTGTATCCGGGAAAACAAAAAGCCATCGGCACAATCGCCACGCGGTTCTGCTCATAAAACGCCTCGCTGCTCAGGCCGGTCCAGTCCCGGAGCCGGTCGCCAGAAGGATCTGAAAACGGCACCCCCGAAGCATGAACCCGCGCACCGGGCGCCTGCCCCGCAATCAGCAACCGGGCCGAATTCTGAAACCAGACCACCGGGCGCGGCTGATGCGCTGTGGCCGTTGCCGCAAACCGCGCCGCGCAGAGGCGACAAGCTGCAATCCGCTCTTGCAATCCTTGCGTCATCGCCGCCTCCATTCCCAGTGCAACATGGCCACACCAAGGCCACAGCGCAAGACTTGCAGGCGCTATCAAGGCTTTTCACGTTGAAGG
>JAGPBG010000079.1 GCA_018063485.1 Cypionkella sp. | reverse complement strand
GGATTCGTCCAGATGGACAGGGTTTCTGTCGGTGGAAACTTCGGCGAAAAGCTCGATATCGCGGTCGGTTACGGTTTTGGTCAGATGGCGAACCATGCCGATTTCAAGGTCTTCGATGCAGATGGTGCCGCGAGACTGATTGTCGAACATGCGCGAATCCCCTGATTTTGCTGGCGCAGCATAGTCGTAGCTGCCCAGTCTCGCAATCGTCCGCGCATGAAAAGTGCCGGGAAAACTTAATCGGGGCAATTTTATTGCGCTACCGAAGGCGCCCGATGGCGTAGCTGGGGGAGAGCATCCTGGCCTGTAGCCAAGCATCGAGTTTGGCCGGGTCTGGCGTGTTGCTGTTGGGGCCAAAGGCCGCGTGGTCAATGCCGCCTGTGATGAAAAGCGTGTCCAACCCTTCGGACATGCCGCCCTGAACATCGGTGGCGATGCCGTCGCCGATGCACAGGATCCGGTCGGCGTTGCCAAGGCGGCGGCGAGCCAGATCGTAGATCGGGGGATGCGGTTTGCCGAAATAAAGCGCGGTGCCGCCCATATCTTCGTATGCTTTGGCCAGCGCTCCGGCGCAATACAACAGCTTGTCACCGGAATGGACAGTGATGTCGGGATTGGCGCAGAGCATTGGCAGGCCGAGGGTTTTCGCCAACAGCAGCGTAGCGCGATAATCGGCGGGGGTTTCGGTGTGATCATCGGCAAGACCGGTGACGACAAGGCCCTCGGCTTGGGCAATTGGTACGCGCTCGATCGGCGGATTGGCGGCAGCGATGGCGGCAAGATCGGGGGAGAAAGTGGTGAAGAAATCTTCATCCTTTTCCGCTCCGATATGGTGGACGCGATGGCCGACGGCACCGGTCAGCATGGCATATTGCGCGGCATCGCCGGAGGTGACGATGTCATCCCAAGTGTCGCGGGGCACCTTTAGCTGATCGAGATGGGCCAGCACGGTGGCACGGGGGCGCGGGGCGTTGGTGAGCAAGATCACCTTGCCACCCCTGGCGCGGTAGGCCTGAAGGGCGGCCACTGCGGCGGGGAAGGCGGTTTGGCCATTGTGCAGGCAGCCCCAGAGATCGCAGAACACCGCGTCATGATTGGCGGAAATATCGGAAAATTGGGCGATGATCTGGGTCATTTGGGGCCTTTCGTTGCGCCTGTTGTAGCGCGGCTTCATGCAAAGCTAAAGGGCCGGGGATTGCCCCGGCCCTGTGCAATTCAGCGGGGTGAAATCAGAGTTTCAGCGCCGGGATGATCTGTTTCTTGCGCGACATCACGCCGGGCAGAACGACGGTATCGCCAGAGACTCTCACGTTGAAAGAGGCCTCGGCCATCTGCTTGACCAGATCGTTCGGCACCAGAAGCGTGGCCTCTTCGTTCAGGATATCGACGACGAACAGCAGCACCTGATCGGCACCGTCTTGTTGCGCGATGGCGGGCATTGCGGCCATCAGCGCGGCTTTGCGGTTCAGCACGGTCTTGGGCGAGGTGGTTTCCAGCACCGAAACGCGCAGGTCTTTGCCTGCGACGGTGTATTCCTTGCTATCCATCCGCAAGAGTTCGGCATCCGAGAAGGACGATACATCGGATTTGGCCGCGAACATCTCGGCGGCGAATTCAGGGATCGAGATACGCAGATCGGCGGCGAGTTTCTCGGCCACCGCACGGTCATGCGGGGTGGTGGTGGGCGAGCGGAACTGGAGGGTGTCGGACAGGATGCAGGTCAGCATTGCGCCCTTGATCTCGCGCGGCGCACGGTTGATGTCGGTGCCCATCAGGTCGTGCATGATGGTGGCAGTGCAGGCCAGCGGGCGGATCGTGATGTCGATGGGCGTTTTGGTTTTGAGGCCGCCCACCAGCATGTGATGGTCTATGATGGCTTGAATCTTTGCCTCGTTGATCGAGGGCGGCAGTTCGGCGGGATTGTTGGTGTCGACGATGACAACATGATCGTCAGCGCCGACATCTGCGATGATCTCGGGTTTGGTCAGGCCCCAGTATTTCAGCATGAAGGCAGCTTCGGTATTGGGCTCGCCCAACAGAACCGCCTTGGCCGGGGTGTGTTTCACTTCGGACAGATACCAGGCCCAGATCAGCGGCGAGCCGGTAGAATCGGTATCAGGGGATTTGTGGCCGAGAACGAGCGTGGTCATGTCAGTGCCTTTGGAAGGGAATCTGCGCGGCTTATAGCGGCGCAGGCCCGCAATGTCACGGGGCGGGTGCAATTGCGGCGAATTGCTGCGTTGCGGCGTCAGTCGAATCCATAGGGCGCGGGCGCTTTGGGGATATCGCGCCATTGGGCGGGGTCGTGGCCGTAAATCAGAGTGGCGTTGTGCAGGTGTTGCAGATCAAACAGGCGTTTGGCCGAGGTGGCGGCAGTGGCAGGGTCCATCGCGTCGGCGTAGTTTTCTGCCGGTTCCGAGGCGCGGTTGATGGCGTCGGCAGCAAGGATCACAGTGCCGGTGGGAAGGGTGAGCAGCAGCGACAGGTGGCCGGGTGTATGGCCGGGCGTGGGGATCAGAGTGAGGCCAGGGCAAAGAACAGTTTCGCCGGTGATCTGGATGTACTCCGTCTCGGGCCAAGCCAGCGGGCGGGCATTGCTCCAATAGACCGGGCGGGGTTCAGCGCGTTCGATCTGGGTCAGGATGATCGGGCAATGGGTGAACAAGGGCAGGCCGCCGACATGGTCGATATGGCCGTGGGTCAGGATCAGATGGGTGATCTCGGCGGGTTTCAGGCCCAGCAGTGCCAGTTGCCCGGTGAGGGTTTGACGGGCAGTGTAGTTTTCCAACCGGCCAAAACCCGAGAGGCCGTCGCGGGCGTCAAGGGCGGCGTAATCGCTGGCGTAGCCCGCATCAAAGCCGGTATCGACGAGGATATTGGCACCGGGGGTGCCATTGCTGGTTTCGGTCTGGATCACAAAACCGGGGATGCCGATCAGACGCTTGCCGGGGCCGACGTTGAAATCCCCCAGATCGAGGAGATAAAGGCGGGTTGGGCGATGACCGGGCAAGATCATTGCAGCGCCAGCCGTTCGACAGTGAAGCCCTCGCGCTCCAGCAACGACAGCACGCCAGCATCGCCCGACAAATGCAGCGCGCCAAAGGCTACCAGAACCGGGCCATGGGTGGCGGCCTCTTCGATCACCGGAATCCATTTGCGGTTTCGGCTGGTCATCATCGCCTGTTCCATGGTGGCCAGTTCGGCATCGGTGCGTTCGACCGTGTATCCGGGCAATTTCAGGGTTTCATAGCGCATGAACTCCCAGATCAAGCGGCCCTCTTCGGCGAAATAGCTGTCGGCAAGGGTGATGGCGAAATCGGCCGATCGCGATTCGGTCGCGAGAGCCGAGGTGACCATGGCCATCTGATCCTCTGGGCTCATTTGATCGAAGATCTGAAACACCGTGTCATAGGGCTCAAGCGCGTGGACCGGCAGTCCGTCGTAGGTGGCGTCCTCGATCAAGAGCTTGTCCAGCCCCTTGGTATTTTCGGCCCGAGCCATGTCGCATGGCGGCACCGCCAGCAGCACCGAAATATACCAGGGCCGGAATTTCGCGGCCATGAAGGGCGGGATGCCGCGCGCACGCAGCGCCGCTGACAGCAGCGCCCAATCTTGCGGGCTCAGCATCTCGGGCAGGGTGGGGCCGGTAGTGTTGATCATCAGGTCGGGCTCGGCGGCGAGTCGGGATTTGATCGCCGCCTCTTCCTCGGGGCCAGCCTCGACCAGAAGTGACTTGGCGGCTTTCAGAACCGGTTGCAGGGTTGCAAGGGTGGCGTCGTGGCGCGGATCGTCGAAATGATAGGTGCCGATCAGATGGATCACCTCATCGCCACGGGTGGCGCGCCAGTAATTGCCATTGGCATGGGGAACCGATTCGGCTGCCGCGCGCAGAGCGTCTTGCTCGGCTGCGGGCAGGGCTGCGATCAGATTTTCACCGATACATTGCGCGGCCAAGGGCTGCGTCAGCAGCATCAGCGCAAACAGGGTGAATTTCAGGCGGCGCATTCGGGTCTTTGCTCCTCGGGGTGCGGGGAAGGTTACATTTCATGGGCGCGAGGCCAAGGTGAAACAAGAGGGATGTGGCAAAGATTTTCCCCAAGGCCGGTGTTGACAGAACTGGCCAGAGCGCCTAATTCAAGCTCCGTTAGCACTCGGGCAAGCTGAGTGCTAATCTTATTCAAACCTGGAAACTCAAGGGAGTACACCCAGATGGCATTCGCACCACTTCAAGACCGTGTTCTGGTTCGCCGCATCGAAGGCGATGACAAGACCAAGGGCGGCCTGATCATTCCGGATTCGGCAAAAGAAAAGCCTGCTGAGGGCGAAGTTGTTTCCGTAGGCCCCGGCGCGCGCAAGGATTCGGGCGAGCTGATTGCTCCTTCGGTCAAAAAGGGCGACCGCGTTCTGTTCGGCAAATGGTCGGGCACCGAAGTGAAACTGGACAACGAAGATCTGCTGATCATGAAAGAAAGCGATATCCTCGGGATCATTTCCTGAGGACGACGGGTCGCAGGGCGATTGCGCCTTGCCCTGATGCTTTCCAATTAACCCATTCGACGAGGAGTCTGCACAATGGCTGCGAAAGACGTACGTTTCAACACCGATGCCCGTGACCGCATGCTGCGCGGCGTCAATGTTCTGGCTGATGCCGTCAAAGTGACGCTTGGCCCCAAAGGCCGCAACGTGGTGATCGACAAGAGCTTTGGCTCGCCCCGCATCACCAAGGACGGTGTGACGGTTGCCAAAGAGATCGAGCTTTCCGACAAGTTCGAAAACATGGGCGCGCAGATGGTCAAAGAAGTGGCCTCACGCACCAATGACGAAGCTGGCGACGGCACCACCACCGCTACCGTGCTGGCCCAGGCCATCATCAAGGACGGCCTGAAAGCCGTTGCTGCCGGCATTAATCCCATGGATCTCAAGCGCGGCATCAACTTGGCTGTAATCAAGGTTGTGGCAGCGATCAAAGCCGCTTCGCGTCCGGTCAAAGACACCGCAGAAGTGGCACAGGTTGGCACCATCTCGGCAAACGGCGAATCGGAAATCGGCCGTCAGATCGCGGAAGCGATGCAGAAGGTCGGCAACGAGGGTGTGATCACCGTCGAAGAGAACAAGGGCCTTGAGACCGAGACCACCGTTGTCGAAGGCATGCAGTTCGACCGTGGCTATCTGTCGCCCTATTTCGTCACCAACGCTGACAAGATGATTGTCGAGCTGGAAGACGTGATGATCCTGCTGCACGAGAAGAAACTGTCTTCCTTGCAGCCGATGGTTCCGCTGTTGGAATCGGTGATCCAGTCGCAGCGCCCGCTGCTGATCATCTCGGAAGACGTTGAAGGCGAGGCTTTGGCCACGCTGGTTGTCAACAAGCTGCGCGGCGGCCTGAAAATTGCGGCTGTCAAGGCTCCGGGTTTCGGCGATCGTCGCAAGGCGATGCTGCAAGACATCGCCATTCTGACCGGTGGTCAGGTGATCTCGGAAGATCTGGGCATGAAGCTGGAGTCGGTGACCATCGACATGCTGGGCAAAGCCAAGAAAGTCTCGATCACCAAAGACAACACCACCATCATTGATGGCTCCGGTGTGAAGGCCGAGATCGAGGCCCGCGTGGCCCAGATCCGCACCCAGATCGAAGAAACCACCAGCGACTACGACAAGGAAAAGCTGCAAGAGCGCGTGGCCAAACTGGCTGGCGGTGTTGCTGTGATCAAGGTTGGCGGCATGACCGAAGTTGAAGTCAAAGAGCGCAAGGACCGCGTTGATGACGCTTTGAACGCGACCCGTGCGGCCGTGCAAGAAGGTATCGTTGTCGGTGGTGGCGTGGCTTTGTTGCAGGCTGGCAAGACGCTTGACGGCCTCAAGGGCGCGAACCCTGATCAAGATGCCGGTATTTCGATCGTTCGTCGTGCCTTGGAAGCACCGCTGCGTCAGATCGCAGAAAACGCTGGCGTCGATGGCGCTGTCGTGGCTGGCAAAGTGCGCGAGTCGAACGACAAGAACTTTGGCTTCAACGCGCAGACCGAAGAATATGGCGACATGTTCAAATTCGGCGTGATTGACCCGGCCAAGGTTGTGCGCACGGCTTTGGAAGATGCAGCCTCGGTTGCTTCGCTTCTGATCACCACCGAAGCCATGATTGCGGATCGTCCGGAGCCCAAGGGCGCTGGCGGCGGCATGGGCGGCGGCATGGGCGGCATGGGCGGCATGGACGGCATGATGTAATCTGCCGCTCTCGCGTATCTTTGGAAAGGGCGCAGCATATGCTGCGCCCTTTTGCTTTGCGGGGCGTGATCTGATTGCGCGGCTGCGCCGCAAGCCTGTGAGCGCTGACGCGCGGGCCTTGCTTTGCAAGGCGGTGCCCTTGCTGGACGGGTTGGGTCAGGGGTGGGAGATGGCGATGATATCGAGCGTTTGGCTGCCCGAGGGTTTGTGCCAGATCACTTGATCGCCGACCTCGGCCCCGATCAGGGCGCGGGCGAGGGGGGAATGGGCGGTGATGCGGTTATTTGCGGCGTCGGCCTCGTCCTCGCCGGTGATCTCGTATTGGATTTCGGCGCCGGTCTCGTTTGCCACGGTGATGAGCAGACCGAAGGCGACGGTGGTGAGCGGCTGCATTTTGGGATCAATTACGAGGGCCGAGCGCAGGCGGGCCTCGGTATGGCGGATGTCGCGTTCGGTTGCGGCTTCGGGGAGTTTGTCAAGGCGGTCGGGGCGCGCGCGCAAGGATTGCAGGGTGGTTTGCAATTCCGAGAGGCGCATTTGCAGGGCGGCCAACCCGCGCGGAGTGACGTAGTTGGGATGGGGCGAAAGCGGCAGGTCGGGCAAGGGATCGAGTGCGCCGTCGCCTTCCTTGACAAAAGCGCGACTCATCTGACCAGGCGCTCCAGCGGATCATAGAGCAGCGCGTCTTGGTCCCATGCGGCGGCGGCAAGGCTATCGGGTTTGAAGCGGATGCGGCCAAGGTCGAGATCGGAGCGGGCAAAGAATTTGCGGCGGTTCACCACGCCTTCGGGGTCGCGCCAGGTATCCGACAGGATGCCAGCGGTGATGGTGCAGCGAAAGAAGATATCGACCTGATGAAAGCCCGAGGCCGGATCGTGGAACTCGTTGATCAGGGCTGGCGCGCCGACGATGACGGTGAGGCCGGTTTCCTCCATCACTTCGCGGGCCAGGTTGTCGGGCAGGGATTGGCCGGGTTTGGCCCCGCCACCGGGCGCGCACCACAGATCAGAGCGCGTGCCCGGAAAGGCATTGACCAGCAGCAGCCGGTTGTCGTGCAAGATCAGGGCGCGGGTGGCCACGCGGGGGCTGGGGTGTTTCGACATGCGGGCAGGCTGGGGTGCCTGCCGGCAATGGTCAAGCGGTTTCAGGCGGTTTGCGGTACGATTTGTCGCTGCTGACCTTCGGACCACAAGAGATAGGCCGAGCCTGCAAGGATCAGCGCGATGCCCAGCCAATAGGTGCCGCTGGGGATATCGCCGAACACCAGCCAGGAGACGAAGATGTTCGAGAGCAGTTTCAGATCGTCGAAGGGCTGCACGAAGGCGGCATCGGCATTGGCATAGGACAGCGTCATCAGATGCTGTGCGGCAAACATCAAGGCACCACCGGCGAGCAGCAGCCACAGCATTGCCCAGGTGGGGAGTTCGAACCCGGCGTGCAGCGAGAGGCCGGCATTGATCGGGGTAAGCAGCACCAAAAGCCACATGGTGATCGCGGTCTGGGGTTCCTCACGCGTCAGGCGCTTGGTGATCAGTGAGGCCGCGCCCCAACAGATTGCGGCGGCAAGTGGGTAAAGAGTGGTCAGGGGAAAGCCCGCCTCCCAAGGTTTCAGCAGCACCATCGCGCCCGCAAAGCCGATTGATGCGGCGATCCAGCGGTTGGCGGACACGGTTTCGCGCAGAAACAGCACCGCGCCAATCAGGACAAAAAACGGTGAGGTCATGACGAGGGCGACGACTTGCCAGGTGGGCAGGCCGCTGGCGAAGGCCATCACGAAAGCCTGCACGCCAAGGGCTGACAGGATCACGCGCAGAAGGTGCAGAAAAGGGTGTCGGGTGCGCAACCCGGCAACGCCTTGTTGCCACAGGAAGGGGAGGGCGAAGATGAGAGCAATCGAATACTGCCAGAAGGCATCCGATTGGGCCTTGAATCCCAGTTTATAGGTGACGGTCCAGGTGATGGCATTGGCGGCCGCAAAGGCCATTCCAGCCAGCACCATATAAAGCGCGCCGCGCAGGGGGAAAAGTGGTGTGGGCTGATTCATGTTTGGCTCCTTTCACGACCTCACATCAATCAGGGTGAAAGCCGCCCTCCGGCATGGGCCTGTCCCGGCCACATGGGCCAGAACCGGCCAAGACCGGGTTGGTGCCATTCTCTTATATCCGGACTATACCGTCGGCCCCGGAGTTACACCGGATCTGCTGACCCCTGCGCATCCCGAAGGGCAACGTAAGGCGCTCGCGGGCTATACCGCCGGTGGGGAATTGCACCC
>JAGPBG010000078.1 GCA_018063485.1 Cypionkella sp. | reverse complement strand
GAACCGGGTTGCCGCAGGTGTGGCCGTCAATGCAGGGGAAGGTGTATTGAGTCATGATTGTCTCGTGAATCTGGCGGGGGAAAACGGGGAGAGATCTATCGAAGGCGTCTTGCCTGTCAACAGATCAGCGATGATTTCTGCAGTGCCTGCCGATTGCGTCAAGCCCAGATGGCCGTGACCAAAGGCGCAGATCACATCGGGGTGGCCGGGCAGGGGTCCAAGCGCGGCCAGGCTGTCAGGCAGCGACGGCCGGAACCCCATCCATTGCACCCCGCCCGAGGTGTTCAGTCCCGGCAGGAACCGCGCGGCTTTGGTCAGCATGGCATCGGCGCGGGCGTAATTTGGCGGCAGGTTCAGCCCGCCCAACTCAACCGCTCCGCCGACCCGCAGGCCCGATGACAGTTTCGCGACCACAAACCCATGCCCGCCGAAGGTGATCTGGCAGCGCAAATCGAAAGCGCCGGGGGGCAGGGTGGTGTTATACCCGCGCTCGGTTTCCAGCGGGATTTTCACCCCTGCCGTGCGCGCCAGCAAATGCGAATACGCCCCTGCCGCCAGGACGACCGTGCCCTTGAACACCCCCGCCGAGGTTTCAACCCCACCGGCCACCAACTGCCGCGCCTCGGCGATGATGATCTCGCCGCCCGCGGCACGAAACACTTCGGCCAGGGCCAGTGTGTAATCCTTGGGATCGGAAATCGAATACCAGCCGGGGGTGAAGGTCGCATGGGTAAAGCGTGGGTGAAGCCCCGGTTGAATCCCGGCAATGGCATCGCCCTTCAGGTGGCGGAACTCGATGCCCTCTTCGGCGCGGGCAGCCCAGCCGGGCAAGGACTCCTTGAACTCGCGCTCGCCCTCATAAACCTGCAACTGCCCTTCACGGCGCAGCATCGGCTCAAGACCAACGCTGGCCAGGAACGGCTCCAGCGCCGCCTTGGACAGAGCCATCATCGCGGTTTGCGCCTTGGTCGAGGCACGCACCTGGGCAGGCCAGCTTGCCCGCCAGAATCGCAGCATCCAAGGTGCAATTTTCAGCGCATAACGCGGCGGCACCGACAGTGGCCCCAAAGGATCAAGCAGCCATTTCGGCGCCTGGCGAATGATGCGAGGCGAGGCCAGTGGGAAGATGTCGGTGAAGGCAAAAGCCCCGGCATTGCCTGCCGAAGCGCCTGCCGCCGGGCCTTCCCGGTCGATCACCTGCACCCGCAAACCGCGTGCCTGTGCGGCAAGGGCCACCGACAGCCCAATCACCCCCGCGCCGACAACCACCACTGTGTCGGAGGCCATCACCGCACGCTCGACAGGAATTTCTTGGTTTCGGGGTGCTGTGGCGCGGTGAAAAACTGAGCCGGCGGCGCAATTTCGGCCATGATGCCCTGATGGAAAAACGCCACGCGATCAGAGACATCGCGCGCAAATCCCATCTCATGCGTCACGCAGATCATCGTCATGCCTTCATCGGCCAAGAGCTTGAGCGTATCGAGCACCTCACCCACAAGCTGCGGGTCCAGCGCCGAGGTTACCTCGTCAAACAGCATATAGCTTGGCGACATCGCCAGCGCGCGGGCAATCGCCATCCGCTGCTGCTGCCCGCCTGAAAGCCGCCCCGGATAGACCGCCAGCTTTTCACCCAAACCCACATGGGTCAGATGCTTGATGCCGATCTCATCAGCCTCGGCCTTGGCCATCCCCAACACCTTGCGCGGCGCAAGAGTGACGTTTTCCAACACCGTCAGATGTGGAAACGCGTTGAATTGCTGAAACACGATGCCGATCTTGCGACGCAGCTTGTTCAGATCGGTGGTCTTGGCATGAACCTCGATCCCATCAACCAAGATCTTGCCCGCGTTGATCGGCTCCAAGCCGTTGATACAGGTCAGCAGCGTTGATTTGCCCGAACCGGACCCACCGATCACTGACACAACCTCGCCTTTTTTCACTGTCAGATCAATGCCTTTGAGAACCTCAAGCGGGCCAAAGGACTTACGGACGTTTTGTATCTCAATCATTCTCGCGCCACCGTTTTTCAAGTTGGCCGCCCATGCGGGCAATTGGGAAGCTGATCAGGAAGTAGATGCCACCTGCGACTATCAGGATGAACATCGGCTCTTGCAGCCTTGTGATCAGGGTTTGCGACTGTTTCAGCAACTCGAACACACCCAGCCAACCGACCAGCGCCGAGTCTTTCATCACCCCCAGCGTCAGCCCGATCCAGCTTGGCAAAGCCACCCGCAACGCCATCGGGAACACGATATGGGTCATATCCTGCCCCCAGGTCAGCCCCAGGGAGCGCGCCGCGCGTCGGGTGACCATCGGCACCGCATCAATCGCCCCGCGCACGATTTCGGTGCAATAGGCCGAAGTGTAAAGCGCAAGCACGATGCAAGACGTGGTGAAGGGTGGCATGTTCAGCCCGGCAATCGCCTGAAACGCATTGGCGATAACCAGTTGAAACAGCAAGGGAACCGAACGGAAAACGTCCAGCACAAAGGTAAGTGGCAGGGCGGCCCATGGGCTGATCTGCGCGCGGATCACACCAAAGGCCAGCCCCATCAAGGTGCCTCCGGTCACGGCGAAAAAAGTCACTGCCAAGGTCATTCCGGCACCTTTGGCCAGAAGCATCAGGTCGCTGAGGGTAAGTGCGGTGTTAAACATGCCGATCCCCTCAATACCGGAACAGACGCGAGGCCAGCAGCCTTGCGCCAAGTGTGACGATTTTGGCGATCACATAGTAGATCACCGCAGCCAAAGCGAAGAATTCAAAGGTGCGGAAACTGCGCACATTCAGATCCTGCGTGATCCCTGCCAGATCGGTGTTCATGCCCACTGTCACACCCAGCGAGGTCATCAAAATCGCCCAAACCATCTGATTCGTGGTCGGCAAAAACGCGATGCGGAACATCTGCGGCATCACGATCAGCCTGAACGCCTGCACTTGCCCCATCCCCAGCGAGCGTGCTGCCCGCACCTGGGTTTGAGGAATGGCCCGCAGCGCGCCACGAAAGGTTTCGGCCAGATAGCCCGCATTGTTGAAAATGATCCCGATCAGCAAAGACAGATAGGGGCTGAGATGAATGCCGAAAGTGCCCAATCCGAAATGCGCCATATAGATCTGAAACAGCGCTGGCGTGTTGCGCGCAACCTCAACCCAAGCCGTTGCCGGAGCGTTCAACCAACGTGATTTCGAGTTGCGCCCAAGTGCCAGAAACACTGCCAGAGCAATCCCGATCAGCATCGAAAGAACCGAGATCTGAAGGGTGACGACCGCACCATCCAGCATCTGCGGCAAGGCGCGCAGGGCTTGGCGCCATTGGAAAGTATAATTGAACATCGACATCCTATGGCTGGAGTCATTTCATTCAGGGGACCAAAAGGCCCCCTGAACTTGTCAGGTAAGATGCGCGATCAGCGGTAAACTTTGGAAACCGTGAGATCAGGAGCATCGCCACCCACCCACTTGCCATAAAGTTCCTGATAGCGTCCGGTGCGAACCTGCTGGTTGATGAACAGATCAAGATAGTTCAGCAGGCCATATTCATTGCGCAGCGCGATCAGCGCCACATAGTCGATATCATAGGGTGCGTCGCCCTTGATGACCAGTCCCGGATACTGCCCCGAAGCCACAATCGCACCGGCGACCGTCGAGGTTACAACCGTGGCGTCGATCTGGCCTTGCGACAGTGCCAGGAACACATCGGCCTGGGTCTGATAGGGGCGGAAGCTGCCCGCGGCCCATTCCTTGACGTTGTTTTCCAGCGCAATCGCCTCATAGGTGCCGGAAACCGAACCAACGGTATGGCCTTTCAGGCTGTCGAAATCGGCAACCCCGGCGTCTTCACGGGTCAGAACCACGTTTTTGAAGGCGAAATAGGGGATAGTGAAACCGGCAGTCTTGGCCCGCTCCAGCGTGTCGGAGGTCGAGGCAACGCCGACGTCAACCCGGCCCGAAACCAGTGCCGGAATACGGTCGGGGAAGGGTGTTTCGACGATTTCAGCCGTCACACCCAACGCCTTGGCCAGATCGTTGCAATAGTCAACGTCAAAGCCGATAGGCTCATTGTTGGCATCACGCGACCCCATCGGCGGGAAATCCAGAACCACGGCGCAGCGCAGCGTGCCCGAGGCCATGATATCATCCAGCTTGTCGGCATAGGCAGTTGAAGCGAGGCAGGTGGCAGCCAGCAGTCCGCTTGCAATCAGCGATTTTTTCATCGTTCTCTCCCATAGGTGGCAGTTTTGATTGTTGCTCCGTGGGCAAACTATGAGTGCAGCTTGGTGGTGAATCAATAGAAAATCCACTCTTGTATACATTTTGTATGCTAAAATTCGGCACATAGATAGCACAAAGGCCCGGCAGAGCGCCGGGCCTTTGCAATCCTGACTTTTGCCGCCTTGTTCAGGTGGCAATATCCACCGGCAACAGTGCGCTTGGCAGGTTTTGATAGGCCACCGGGCGCAGAAAACGCCGAATCGACAGGGTGCCCACAGAGGTTGCGCCGAAATTGGTGCTCGCGGGATAGGGCCCGCCATGCACCATCGAATCAACCACTTCCACCCCGGTCGGAAATCCGTTCACCAGCACTCGCCCGGCCTTGTGTTCCAATACCCGGCGCAAGGGCAGAGCCGCCTCAAGATCGCCCGCATCCATGTGCAGAGTTGCGGTCAATTGGCCCTCAAAGCCCTTGGCCAAGGCGAGCATTTCCGCCACTGATCCGGCGCGAATGATCAGGCCCAGCGGCCCGAACACCTCGGCGGCAAGGCTGTGATCAGCCATGAATCGCGCGGCTGTCGTTTGAAACAGGGCGGGGGCGGCGCTGCGGCCTTCGGATGTGCCACAAAAGACCGTCTCCACCGAATTGCTGCCCGTCATCCGCGCCACACCATCATGATAGGCCTGCGCAATTCCCCGTGTCAGCATCACCTGCGGCGCCACCTTTTCCAATGCGCCTGCCATCACCCCGGTAAACCGATCTGCCTGCGGGCCTTCCAGTACCACGGCAATCCCCGGATTGGTGCAAAACTGCCCGGCGCCCATGGTCAAAGACCCGGCCCAACCGGTTGCAATCGCCTCGGCCCGCGCAGCCATCGCTTGCGGCAACACAAACATCGGGTTGACCGAACCCAACTCGCCAAAGAACGGGATCGGCTCGGAGCGTGCAGCGCACAGATCAAACAGCGCGCGCCCTCCGGCCAGACTGCCGGTAAAGCCCACTGCCTTGATCGCCGGATGCTGCACCAAAGACTGGCCCACATCGCGCCGCCCGCCTTGGATCAGCGAAAACACCCCACCCGACAGGCCACACTGCTCGACCGCCGCCTTGATCGCCTCGGCCACAATCTCACCCGTCCCCGGATGCGCCGAATGACCCTTGACCACCACCGGGCAACCCGCCGCCAGAGCCGCCGCCGTGTCGCCCCCGGCCACCGAGAACGCCAGCGGGAAGTTCGATGCGCCAAACACCGCAACCGGGCCAATCGGTTGCTGCATCATCACGATTTCCGGGCGTGGCGCGGGTGTGCGATCAGGCTGGGCCGCGTCATGGCGCCGGTCAAGATAGCCATCTTGCAAGATATGCGCCGCAAACAGCCGCAACTGCCCCACGGTGCGCCCGCGCTCACCGATCAGCCGGGCGGTGGGCAGCCCGGTTTCCTGCGAGCCGATTTCGGTGATTGCATCTGCCCTTGCGTCGATTTCATCGGCAATTGCGTTCAAGAACGCGGCCCGATCCTCGCGGCTGGTATAGGCATAGCTCCAGAACGCGTCTTGCGCCGCAACACAGGCGCGATTGACCAGATCGACTGTGCCAACGCTAAAGCTATGGGCCGGGCCGGTGGCAGGTTCGGATTGAAACTGCGCCGCACCGCCTACACATTCGCCTGCGATCAGATGTTTGCCATGTGGGGTAAAAGTCATCTTTTCATTCCTTTATTGGAAACCAAAGTCCAAAACCGATCTGAAAGCCGCCCTTGGGGTTGCTTCCCGCCTTCATGACTGTATACAAATTGTATGCAGAATTGACAACCTCCCAGACGGAAGGAACGCAGAAATGACTGGCTCCATGCTCTTTGCAAAAACCCTGACTGTCGCCGAATTGGGCGCTTGGGTCGAGCAAATCTTCCTGAGGGCAGGCTTCTCGGCCATCCAGGCCGCCCCAATGGCTCAGGTGATTGTAGCAGGCGAGCGCGACGCCTGCAAATCGCACGGGATCTACCGGATTGAGGGCTGTTTGCGCACGTTGAAACTGGGCAAGGTGGTGCCTGATGCGGTGCCGGTTCTCACCCGAGATGACTCTGCCATTGTGCGCGCTGACGCCAAGGGCGGTTTTGCCAATGCGGCCTTTGATATGGCCGTGCCTGCTCTGGCCGAGCGCGCCCGCGACTTGGGTTTGGCCGCGCTTGTGATCAATGATTGCACGCATTTTTCTGCGCTCTGGCCGGAAATCGAAACCCTCACCGCCCAAGGTCTTGCCGCCATGGCGATGTGTCCCAGCTATGCTACGGTGGCACCTATCGGCGGCACCAAGCCACTTCTGGGCACCAATCCTTTCGCCTTCGGCTGGCCGCGCGGCGATCAGACCCCCTATGTGTTTGACTTCGCTACCTCGGTTGCCGCGCGTGGCGAGGTCGAACTGCACCGCCGCGCGGGCACTCAACTGCCCGAGGGCTGGGCCATTGGCCCCGATGAAAACCCCACCACTGACCCGACCGAGGCCCTCGCAGGGGCTTTGCTGCCGTTCGGGGGCCATAAAGGCTCGGCGATTTCCACCATGATCGAACTGCTGGCAGGCGTGATGATCGGCGATATGATCAGCCCCGAGGCGCTGGAGTTTCTGGGCGGTATCACCACCGTTGCTCCGCGCCATGGCGAATTGATCCTCGCATTTTGCCCGGAAAAATTTGCGGGCCCCAAAGGAGCTGCCACTCTGAACCGTGCCGAAACCCTGTTGGAGGCGATTGTTGGCCAAGGCGCACGTCTGCCGTCCCAACGCCGCTTTGCCGCGCGCGTGCGCTCGGCCGCCGAAGGCATCCATCTGACCGCTGCCGAGGTGGTGCAACTGGAACGTCTGCACGATCTTGGCCTTGAGGCGGTGAACTAGTGCGCGTTGCGTTCAATCAGAACATCTATTCACCTCGCAACCCGAGGCAGCTATCGGATTTGCAAACGCGTTCGGGTTGCGAGGTGACTTCACTCCAACGCAACCCGCTCCAAAAAACAAAGGCCCCGACAATCGCGGGGCCTTTGCCAGGGCGTTTAAGCAACCGCACCGGGAAGTTTTGACCATTCCGCATACCATTTGCGGAAGAGATGATATTGCGATTCGGCAAAGCCGCGCTGGCTGTCCGACAACACATCGGTTTCGTTGAAATGCAGCGCGTATTCGGCATCACCATTCAGCACCATCAGATGCTTGAAATACAGAACCAGATCAACGCCTACGTCAAAAGCCGACAACACCGCCAAGGCAGATTCCAACTCTTGCGCGCGCTGGCGTGACATCACATCACCCTTGGCGGCAGCTTTGCACAGCGCCACCAGATTGAGGATTTCCTTGGGGAACACGTTGCCGATCCCGGTGATCGCCCCGGTCGCGCCGCTGTTTACAAATCCGTGCACCACGGTGGTATCCACGCCGATCATCAGCGTGACTTCATCGTCACGGCTGGTGATGAACTGGGCGGCATAGGTCATATCATCGGCACCGCCGAATTCCTTGAAGCCGATCAGGTTCTTGTGGTCACGGCGCAATTCGGCAAAGAGATCAGCGCGGGTGGCAAAGCCGTAATGGGGGCTGTTGTAGATCACCGCAGGCAGATCAGGGGCGGCGGCCAGAATGGCCTTGAAATGCGCGCGCTGGGCGGGAACCGAAGTGCCGCGCGACAAGACCCGCGGGATCACCATCAAGCCATGTGCGCCGACCTTTTGCGCGTGGGCGGCATGTTCGACGGCCTTGGCCGAGTTGACCGCCCCAGTGCCGACAATTACCTTAAGCCCGGCCTTGACCAGACGCTCCACGCCTTCCATCCGCTGTGCATCAGACAGCAGCGGCCAGTCGCCCATTGAGCCGCAGTAAACCACTGCCGACATCCCTGCCGCTACAAGTTCCTTGGCCTTGCGCACCAAAGCGTCAAAATCCGGGCTACGATCCGCCTTGCAAGGCGTCATCAGAGCGGGCACGGTTCCTGAAAAAATATTGGACGTCATCACGGTTTCCTTTTCAACATCTGTTGCACCGTCCGCCGTTCGCAAACTGCTCGACGTTCAGGTGATTCCCACTGAAATTCTCCCGCCAGCATAGCGCATTGTATTTTTCTTGTCGACAGAAAATGCGGTGCGGTGAAAACCGGCGCAAACCCTTGATCCGGCCCGCAATCCGGCATAATCCTTGCCCGACAAAAAGGATCACAGATGCACAAGCCCTCTGCGCCCCCTGCCAATGACCGCAAACGCGGCTCTGGTGTAAAGCATGTCTATGACGTGCTGCGCGATGAAATCATTGATCTGCATCTCGCCCCCGGCAGCCCGATTGATGAGATCAT
>JAGPBG010000450.1 GCA_018063485.1 Cypionkella sp. | reverse complement strand
GATCGACGTTACCCCCCGAGGCGGTGCAGATCACGGTGTCGGGCAGATCATTGCAAAACAGCGCCGCCGCAAGCGCCACGGCTCCCCCCGGTTCCAGCACGATGCGCAGATGGGCAAAGGCCAGTGTCATGGCGCGCAGAGCCTGATCATCGGACACCACCAGGCCGGGGCCAGCGAGGCGGCGAAGGATAGGCAGCGTCAATTCTCCCGGCGAGGGTGTCAGGATCGCATCGCAAACCGAGCCTGTCGCCTGCGCATTGCGTTCCGCCCGCCCCGAGGCCAGCGAGCGGGCCATGTCGTCAAATCCCTCCGGCTCGGCCGTGCGCAGCCGCAGCAACGGGGCCTCGGCCTCAAGTGCCAGCGCGATGCCTGCCGACAGGCCACCACCGCCGCAACAGCTGATCACGGTCGCGTCGCTCACCCCCGCCGCGCGCGCCTGCTCGGCTATTTCCAGGCCACAGGTGCCCTGGCCGGCGATCACCTCGGCATTGTCAAACGGCTTGATCAGATGCAGCCCGCGCGTGGTGGCCAATTCTGCACCGATCACGTCGCGGTCGTCAGTGCCCCGATCATAGAGCACCACCTCGGCCCCATAGGCGCGGGTGTTGGCAACTTTGACCGCCGGGGCATCCGACGGCATCACGATCACGCAGGGCAGCTTGTGCAGGCGCGCCGCCAGTGCCACGCCTTGGGCGTGATTGCCCGACGAATAAGCCAACACCCCGCGCGCATCGGGCGGCAAGGCTGATACCGCCGACCAGCCGCCGCGAAACTTGAAGCTGCCGGTCCATTGCAGGCACTCGGCCTTGATGAACACCCGCCTTCCCGCGATTTGGTCAAGCAGCGGCGCGTTCAGCAACGGGGTTTGGCGGGCATGACCATTCAGACGGGCAGCGGCGGTGCGGATCATTGCGATACTGGTCATTGCGCACCGATTGCGGTCAGGAATCCATCCAATGTTTCAAGGCTTTCCGGCTCATCCAGAAACGGCACATGCGCGCGGTTGGCAACGGTGGTGGCGATCAGTCCGGGGTGGCGACGGGCCATTTCAGCCAGGGTTTCGGGCGTCAGCAAGTCGGAAAACTCTCCGCGCAGCACGGCCACGGGCAGACCTTCCAAAGCATCAAACAGCGGCCACAGATCGGGGCTGGGGCCGGATTTGGCCTGAAGCGCTGCGGCATCACGCAGTCGGGCATCATAGCGCAACTCCAGCCCATTCGCCGTCTCGCTCCACCACCGCGCCACATGCGGGCGCCATTGCGTGGCGTCTACGCCCGGAAAACTGGCGGCGTAAATCGCCGCCATGCCTTCGGCTGCGGCATCGAGCGTGGCAAACTTCGGGCGCTTGCCCAGATAATCCATGATCCGCGCCAGCCCGATTTCGTCAATCACCGGGCCGATATCGTTCAGCATCACCCCCAAAAGCCGCGGCTTCACAATTGCCGCCAGCACCATCGCAATCAGCCCACCACGCGAAGTGCCCAGGATCGCAAAGCGCTCGATCCCCTGATGATCCAACAGCGCCAGCGCATCCGCTGCTTCTTGTGCCACCGAATAGGTTGCAAAATCAGCCGTGTAATCCGAGGCTCCGCGCCCGCGACTGTCAAGCCGGATCACCCGGCAACGCGACAACAGCTTGGGCAGGGCAGGTTCGAAATCTTCCATGTTGCGGGTCAGACCGGCAAGGCACAGCAAGGGAATGCCCCGGCCCTGATCGGCATAGGCCAGTTTCAAACCGTCGGGTGTGGTGAAAAATTGCGGGGCGTTGTCAGGCATGGTGCGGCTTTCTGTTCGACAGCGGCACCCTGTCACAGCAGGAGGGCCACGAAAAGGGGGCGCTTGCGGCGGGGCGCGCATCGGCCTAAACCGCGCCGTCAAGAACGACCCGGCGAAAAGGAAAACGCAATGGCGGATCAGGTGATCGAGCGGGCCAAGGCCAAGCAGGTTTCGGGATTGCGCGGCCTTGCGCCGTTCTTGCGTCCCTATCGTTTGTTGATCGTGGCTGCGGGACTGGCGCTGATCCTGACCTCTTCGGTGTCACTGATCCTGCCGATCGCGGTGCGCCGGGTGGTGGATAATTTCACTGCCGAAGAGGCGGGTCTGTTGGACAAGTATTTCGGTGCTGCAATGGCAATTGCCCTGTTGTTGGCGGTTGGCACCGGGATACGCTATTACTTCGTGACCCGTTTGGGCGAGCGGGTGGTGGCCGACATTCGCCGCGCTCTGTTTGATCGGGTGATCGGCATGAGCCCGGCCTATTTCGACAATATCATGACCGGCGAAGTGCTGAGCCGCATCACCACCGACACCACGCTGATCCTGTCGGTGATCGGCTCGTCGGTTTCGGTGGCGCTGCGCAACATCCTGACAACCGTCGGCGGGCTGGTGCTGATCGCGCTGACTTCGGCCAAGCTGACCGGCCTTGTGTTGTTGGTGGTGCCTGCGGTTGTGGTGCCGATTGTGGTGCTGGGGCGACGGTTGCGGGTGCTGGGGCGCGAAAA
>JAGPBG010000449.1 GCA_018063485.1 Cypionkella sp. | reverse complement strand
TGCGGAAAGCGGAACCGATGCGCCGCAGTCAGGCCGATCAGTTCCAGCAACTCTACCGTGCGGCGTTCGGAATTGGGGATGCGGTTGATACGCATCACTTCGGCCAAAGCCTCACCCACCGGATAGCGCGGATGCAACGAGGCATAGGGGTCTTGAAACACCATCTGAACGCGCGCAATCAGATTGCGGCGCGGGGTGCGGCGGGTGTCCAGCCCATCGACAAGGATCGAGCCGGACCAGTCAGGCACCAGACCCATCACCGCCCGCAGCACCGTTGATTTGCCGGAACCGGATTCGCCAACCAATCCAAAACTTTCGCCTGCGGCCACCTGAAAACTGGCGTTCTTCACCGCGGTTGCCTGCCCGAAACGCACCGTAAGGTTGTCAATCTGGATCACTGGTCAGTCCTCGGCCCAAGCTGCCTGACGGTCAAGGACCGGCAAGGGTGTAAGCGGCCCGTCAATCGAGGGCAGGCAGGCAATCAGCCCGCGCGTATAGGGGTGTTGGGCCGCATGCAGATCATTGGCGCGAAGTTCTTCCACCACCCGCCCGGCATACATCACCAGAACCCGGTCGCAAAACCGCGACACCAGATTGAGATCGTGGCTGATCAGGATCAAGCCCATGCCGCGCCGCGTCACCAGCTCATCCATGATCGACAGCACCTGACCCTGCACCGTCACATCCAGCGCCGAGGTCGGCTCATCGGCGATCAGCAGATCTGGCTCACGCACCACCATCATGGCGATCATCACCCGCTGGCCCATACCGCCAGAGAGTTCATGCGGGTAAAGATCGAACACCCGCTCGGGGTCACGGATTTGCACCGCCTCCAGCATCGCAAGCGTCTGTTTGCGCGCTTCACGCGCTGTGATGCGGCTTGATCCGATGCGCAGGGCCTCCACAATCTGAAGCCCCACCCGCATGATCGGGTTCAATGAGAACTTCGGGTCTTGCAACACCATCGCCATCCGCCCGCCCCGCAGCGCCCGACGGGTTCGGCCCGAAGCGGTCAAAAGGTCGATACCGTCAAACGACAGCCGATCCGCCTGCATCCGCGCAGTATTGGGCAAAACGCCCATCAATGCGCGCCCTGACAGGCTTTTGCCGGAACCGGATTCGCCCACAATCCCCAGTTTTTCGCGGCCAAGGCTAAAGGACACGCCGCGCACTGCCGGGGACTCACCGCCGTCTTCGGTGGCAAAGGACACGCGCAGATTTTCAATACAGACAAGCGGCTCAGTCATCAGCGGATCCGCAAATGCGGGTCAAGCAGATCGCGCATCGCGTCCCCCAACAGGTTGAAACCCAGGCTCACGATGAAGATGGCAAAACCCGGCATGGTGGCCACCCACCATTGATCGAAGATGAACTTGCGCCCGGTTGAAATCATTGCACCCCATTCCGGCAAAGGCGGCTGCGCCCCAAGCCCGATGAACCCAAGCCCGGCTGCCGTCAGAATGATGCCCGCCATGTCAAAGGTCATGCGCACGATCACCGATGACAGGCACATCGGCGCGATATGACGCAATACGATGCGCAACTCTGATGCGCCCGCCAGCCGCATGGCGCTGACAAAATCGGCATTGCGCACGATCAGCGATTCCGCCCGCGCCAGCCGCGCATAGGGTGGCCAGGCGGTCAGCGTGATCGCCAGAGCAGCGTTGACGATGCCCGGTCCCAAGGCTGCGACGAAAGCCAGTGCCAGCAGCAATTTTGGCACCGCCAGAAACACATCGGTTATGCGCATGAAAATACGGTCGATCCAGCCGCCATAAGTGCCGGCAACCGTGCCGATCAACAACCCGATTGGCGCCGAGGTGACAATGACCAACCCGACGATCAACAGAGTCAGCCGCGACCCGTAGACGATGCGCGAATAGATGTCGCGCCCCAACTCATCGGCACCCAGCCAGAAGGCCGCGCCGGGTGGGCTAAGCCGCGCCGGCAGGTCGGGGGCGTAGGGCGAATGCGTGGCCAGCAGCGGCGCAAATATCGCGCATAGGATCAATGCGACGGTAATCGCCAGACCTAAAACGCCCAACCGGTTGCGTAAGAAACGCCGCCAGAATCTTCCCAGTTCGGCCAGTTTGGCAGAGCGCATCTCACGCCCGGATTCAAGAGTATCGAATGTGTCTGTCATCTCGGCACCCTAATGTGAACGCGGATCGAGCGCACGATACAGCACATCCGACAGCATGTTGAGAAAGACGAAGATCGCGCCAACCAATAGCGTTCCGCCCAGAACAGCGTTCATATCGGCGGAAAACAGCGATGAGGCGATATAGTTGCCGATACCTGGCCAGGCAAAAACCGTCTCAATCAGCACTGAGCCTTCCAAGAGACCGCCATAGGACAGCGCTACAATCGTCACCAAAGGAATGGCAGCGTTGCGCAGCGCGTGGCCCATCACGACGCGAAATTCGCTGGCACCTTTGACCCGCGCCGTCAGCACATATTCCTGGCTGAGTTGTTCCAGCATCACCGAGCGCGTCATGCGGCTGATATA
>JAGPBG010000448.1 GCA_018063485.1 Cypionkella sp. | reverse complement strand
GATCCCGGCCCCGAGACCAAGGGCAATGGCTATGTCGGCGGCGAGGATGCGCCGCCAATTCCGGTGGATTGGCGCTCGGCTATCGAGGCGGCCAAAGGGTCTGATTTCCTGAAATCGGCGTTGGGGGAAGATTTGCACCGCACTTTTACCGCCGTCAAATCGGCTGAATATGCGCGGGTGATGCGGACGGTTTCCGAGGTGGATTTCGATCTGTATCTCTACACTGTCTGATCCCGTACTCCACGTTTGAACCTGCATTCCGACACACAGACCGGCTGTGCGGCAGTGATGGCCCTGGCCACCAATTGTGGCACACGGGCGTCAAGGCCAAGGGCGGGTAACAGCCTGCCCTGAAAACCGGCCCGCGCCAAGGCGGCGGGAATATCGGCAGCGACATGGCCACCGCAGGCGGCAAAGAACGGCAGGCAGATCGTATCTGGCCCATAGCCTGTCGCGGCCGAAAGCTGCGGGTCTTGGTCGATAAAGGCGGCCTCTACCTGCGCGCCGGTTTTCCGAGCGATCACCCCTGCGACATGGTGGGCAATATCGGACGGCACCGGACTTTTGAACGAACCATGTGCGGCGAGGAGAACCGGCCCTGATGATGTGCCCGCATAGGCTTCGGCCACGAGCTGCGCGGCAAGATCATGCAAGGCAGGATCACAGCCCAAGGGCTCCAGCACGCGCCAACCCTGTCCGCCTGCCGCGCGCAACCGTTTTGGCAGATGGATGCGGGTGAACCAGCCGCCCGCCATGAACATCGGAAACACCAAACCAACGCGGCCAAGGGTTGCAACGGCCTGCTCAATCGCCTGCGGGGTCGCAAGGGTGGCTGATTTCACGACCCTTGTGGGCAATAAGGCCGCAACCTGGGCGGCGAAAAGGCCAAGCTCTGCTTCTGCCCGATCCGGATCAGAGGGTTGGCCATGGGCGACAATGAGAACTTGAGTCATGGACCCAGCCTAAGGCTGAAAAACGGCTCTGCCAGCCGCGCGATCATGTTTCATAGGGCCAATTGGCCTGAGAGAATACGCCACCATCGACATAAAGCGTTTGTCCGGTGACAAAGGCGGCGGCGTCCGAGATCAGGAACAGCAGCGGTCCGGCCAGATCTTCGGGCGTGCCGACGCGGCGCAAGGGAGTCACGCGCGCCCAGGTGGCTGCATAGTCGCCGGCCTCGGCAGCGGTACGTTCAGTGGCGATTGCGCCGGGGGCGATGCAGTTGACGCGGATGCCATGTGGCCCGAGTTCAACGGCGGCGACTTTGGTGAATTGCTCGATCCCCCCTTTTGAGGCGGTATAATCGACCAGCCGGGGAAATGCCTGTTTGTTGCAGCCCGAGCCGAGCGTGATGATGGCACCGGGCAGGCCTGCGGCAATCATCGCGCGGGCAGCGGCTTGGGTGTTGAGGAAAGTGCCGCGCAAATTGGTTTCAATGGTGCGGTCCCATTGGGCGGCAGTCAGATCGAGCAGGCTGGCCCAGGTTTGTACGCCGGCATTGTTGACCATGACGGACGGGGCACACCCGGACCAGGTGGCAGCCTCGGCGTGGAAAGCGGCCACCTGTTCGGGATCGGCGGCATCGCTTTGCCAAGCGCGGGCGCGTTGGCCTGTCGTGGCGACCGCGGTGATCAGATCGTTCGCGGCCTGCGACTGATTCAGGTGGGTAAAGCCCACGTCATAGCCCGCCCTGGCGAGGGCAAGCGTCAGGTTGCGGCCAATGGCGGACGGGCCTGCGGTGATCAGGGCAAGCATGGCGGCTCCTCTTTTGGGCAGAATGGCAGAGCCTGAGCTGATTTAGAAGAGCCTCCGGCGGCGATATTTTGGCGCTAAGGATGCAGCGGATTTGCATTGTAGTGGGCGGGCGGGCGTGATTTGTCAGAGGAAAAGCGGAGGGCATCATGCGTGTGTTCATCAACGGTTTTGGCCGGATCGGGCGGTCGGTGTTGCGGGCCTGGGCGCAAGGCGCGGGTGAGGGCATCGAGGTGGTCGGGATCAATGATATCGCCACCCCCGAGATGTGCGCCTACCTGTTCGAGTTCGATTCGGTTTTCGGGCCATGGCGCGGGTCGGTTGAGTTGGTGCCGGGAGCCTTGGTCGTGGACGGGCGGGCACTGCCGCTGCACCGCTTGGCCGATATTTCGGGCTTGGATCTGTCGGCCGTGGATGTGGTTCTGGAATGCACCGGACGGGCGGATTCTGCCGAGGTCGCGGCGCGGGGCTTGCGGGCCGGGGCGCGACGGGTGTTGATCTCGGGACCATCGGCGGCGGCCGAGGTGACGGTGGTTCTGGGGGCGAATGAGACGGTTCTGGCGGGGCAGAGGATTGTATCGAACGCCTCTTGCACCACCAATGCCTTGGCCCCTTTGGCGCGGTTGATCCATGAGCATTGGGGGATTGTGACCGGATCAATGACGACGATCCATTGCTATACCGGCAGTCAGCCGACGGTGGATGCTCCGGCTGCGGATTTTGCGCGCTCGCGTGCAGCGGCCTTGTCGATGGTGCCG
>JAGPBG010000077.1 GCA_018063485.1 Cypionkella sp. | reverse complement strand
AGCCGAACAGAAAACGCTTGTCCTCACCGGGGCGAGCCGAGGGATCGGTCATGCCACGGTGAAACGCTTTTCGGCAGAAGGCTGGCGCGTCTTAACCTGTTCGCGTCAGCCGTTTGACCCACGTTGCCCATGGCCGGGAGGCGAGGACAACCATATCCAGATTGATCTGGCCGACCCAAACAAGACCATTGAAGCCATCGAAACGATCAAGAGCAAGATCAATGGACAATTGCATGCGCTGGTTAACAACGCCGGGATCTCGCCCAAGGGCGAGGGCGGAAAGCGGTTGAATACTCTGGAGACGGATTTGCGCACTTGGGGTCAGGTGTTTCATGTGAATTTCTTTGCATCGGTCATTCTGGCGCGCGGTTTGCAGGCAGAACTGGCAAAGGCGAAGGGTGCGATTGTTAACGTGACTTCGATTGCCGGGGTCCGGGTGCATCCTTTTGCCGGGGCAGCCTATGCCACGTCAAAGGCGGCGCTTGCGGCTTTGACCCGAGAAATGGCGCATGATTTCGGACCTTTGGGGGTTCGGGTGAATGCGATTGCGCCGGGAGAAGTTGAAACGGCCATTCTTTCTCCGGGCACCGACAAGATCGTGGCCCAACTTCCATTGCGCCGGCTGGGCCAGCCCAAAGAGGTGGCTGATGTGATCTGGTTCCTGTGCTCGGACCAATCGAGCTATATTTCAGGCACCGAGATCGAAGTGAACGGCGCACAACACGTTTGATTGCCTCGGGTTGCGAGGTGAATACAGGTATCTGATCGAACGCAATGCGCTTTAGCGCAATTTGGTTTTATCGAACCAATCCGCATGGATTTGTCGCAACAAGTTCTTTTGAACTTTGCCCATCGTGTTGCGCGGCAGTTCCGGCACGATAACGGCTGCCTTTGGCTGTTTGAATCTCGCAATCCGATCCTGCAAGGTGGCAAGTGCGCCCTCGGGCGTTAGGGTTTCGCCTTTTCGAGCGACCAGCACGGCAAAGACCGCTTCGCCGAAATCAGGATGCGGCAGGCCAATGACCGCAGATTCCAAGACGCCGGGGGCGTCATCTAGCAAAAGCTCAACTTCCTTGGGATAGACATTATAGCCGCCGGTAATGATCAGGTCTTTTGCCCGGCCCACGATGGAATAATAGCCATCGGCATCACAAGTTGCGAGATCGCCAGTTCTGAACCATCCATCCGGCCGCAAGTCTTCGGCGGTTTTTTCAGGCATTTGCCAATAGCCCTGAAAGACATTGGGGCCGCGCACTTCGAACATTCCAACGTCACCGTCCGGGGCAAGGGTATCGCCAGACATCAGCCGAACCTCAACCCCAGGCAGCGGCAGGCCAACGGTTCCGGCACGGCGGTCCCCTTCATAGGGGTTTGAGGTGTTCATGTTTGTTTCGGTCATGCCGTAGCGTTCCAAAATCCTTTGGCCAGTGCGGGCCTCAAAGGCCCTATAGGTTTCAGCCAGGAGCGGTGCCGAGCCCGAGATGAACAGCCGCATATGAGCCGTCGCGTCGCGGTCGAAGGCGGGAAGATCCAGCAGGCGCGTATAGAATGTTGGAACGCCCATCATGGTGGTCGCGCTGGGCAGGTGGCGCAGGGTTTCGCTTGCGTCAAAACCAGACAAGAAGATCATGCTTGCCTGCTTCAAAAGTACCGTATTGGTTGCCACAAAAAGCCCGTGGGTGTGAAAGATCGGCAGCGCATGAAGCAGCGTGTCATCTTTGGTAAAGCGCCATAGCCCGGCAAGGGTTTGCGCGTTTGACAAAAGATTATCATGGCTGAGCATTGCGCCTTTGGATCGGCCAGTGGTGCCGGAGGTGTAAAGGATCGCGGCCAGATCGTCTGGCGTGCAATCGGTGGGCGTCAGAATGGCAGGTTGGCTGCGCGTGGCGTCTGTCAGGCTGCCCTCACCATTGGGCCCAAGCGTAAGCAGGGTTGCGCCATGTTTTGCAGCAAGGGGTGCAAGTGCCGCAGACTTGGCCGGGTCACACAGGAAAAGCACTGGGGTGGCGTCGCCAAGAAAATAGTCGATCTCATCGGGCATGTAGGCCGGATTGAGCGGCAGGAAGATCGCGCCCAGTGCCAGGGATGCGGCGTAGGTTGCCAAAGTCTCGGGCGATTTGGCGCATTGAACTGCAACACGGTCCCCCTTTTTCACGCCAACCGACTGAAAAGCATAAGCGATGCGCGCCACCATTTGGGCAAAATCGCGACCGGTCAGGGATCTGCCGTCGCCAAGTTGCAACAAGATGCTGTCACGGGTGATCAGTGGCGCAAACAGCGCATCATAAAGAGGATTGGGCATCTAAGGCTCCACAGTATCTTTTAGTGTTGTGTCATGTGGGTGATCCAGGCTCAAGGGCGTGAAAATTATGGCGCGACAAGGGCGCGATAGGCTTGGAATGACCTTGCCCCGGTCATTTTCGTGCCAAGGTTGAGGGCAATGGTGGCATCAGAACGCCAACAGGAGGCTACCATGTCTTTTCCCTTCACCCTGTTTGCCAAGTTGGGCTTGTTTGCCGCCAAGAATGAGCCGGATTTCTTTGATCTGCGCCTGCAACGCACACGCTCTCGGGAAGAGCGCCGGGCGAGCCGCGGGAATATCTTCAGAAGTTTGGCGTCACATTAGGAAGCCGCAGGGCCGTGATCAGGTCGCGGACTTCTTGTCTGGCAGCGATGTTTGACAGGTTCAACTGATCAACACCGGTGTCCTTCAGGTCCAGCAGCGTCAGGCCGCGCGGGAACAATTCGCGAAAGATCACGCGTTCCGAGAAGCCTGGCGCAACCCGGAAACCAATACGTTTTGACAACTCTTCAAGTGCCGAGCCGACTTTCTTCTTGTTGTGCATCTGTTGTGCGCCCAAGCGGTTGCGCAGAACGATCCAGTCGATGGGCCGCAACCCGGCCTGTGCGCGCAATTGCCTCGCCCCCCAGACCATTTCCGAATAGATCGACGGACCTTTGACTCGCCCGGTTTCAGGATCAACCCGTGCCAGCAGGTCGAAATCGACAAAGCTGTCGTTCAGCGGGGTGATCAGGGTATCGGCGAGGGAATGGGCGACCTGGCTAAGGCGCGTGTGGCTGCCGGGGCAGTCGATGATGATGAAATCCGAAATTGGTTCAAGCACCGATACCGCAGCCGACAGCCGCTGATCATAGGGGTTTTCGCCGGGGTTCAGCAGGGCGGCGTCTGCTTCCGGCAGATCAATATAATGCGGGCTCGGCAGCACAAGCCCGGTGCGTGCGAGATAGGCGAGGCGGTTCTCGATATAGCGACCAAAGCTCTTTTGCCGCAGATCCAGGTCAAGCGCGCCAACACGGTGCCCCATCCGGGCCAGAGCGGTTGCGACATGCATCGAGGTGGTCGATTTGCCCGATCCGCCCTTTTCGTTACCGACAACGATGATATGCGCCATATTTTGTCCCTGCAAAGCCCACGAAAAAGGCGCGCTGTTGCCAGCGCGCCCTCTCTATAGGTTCTGCGCCCCCGGTTGGGAAGCGCCGCTGTCTTAGAAACCCAGACCAGCGTATTTGTTCTTGAATTTCGACACACGGCCACCGGTGTCCAAGAGCTTGGCGTTGCCACCAGTCCAGGCCGGATGCGCCAGCGGGTCGATGTCCAAAGCCATCTGGTCGCCCTCTTTGCCCCAGGTGGTTTTGGTCTGGAAAATGGTGCCATCCGTCATCTTGACGTTGATCATGTGATAATCGGGGTGAATATCTGCTTTCATCGACCTGATCCTTATTCCGCTTTGGCTTTGTAGTTGGTGTCTTCCACGATCCGTGCCGACTTGCCGCGACGATCACGCAGATAGTAGAGCTTGGCGCGACGCACGCGACCGCGGCGGACCACTTCGATGCTGTCGATATTGGTCGAGTAAAGCGGGAATACACGCTCCACGCCTTCGCCGAACGAGATCTTGCGCACGGTGATCGACGCTGCGATCGTGGCTCCGCCCTTGCGCGAGATCACAACGCCTTCATAGTTCTGCACGCGCGAACGCGTGCCTTCGGTCACTTTGTAGCCGACGCGGATGGTGTCACCGGCTTTGAAATCCGGGATGGTCTTGCCGAGAGCAGCGATCTGCTCGGCTTCGAGTTGGGCGATCAGGTTCATCGCATATCCTTTGTTGCTCAGGGTTTGCCCCCGAAGTGATGCCGCGACAGAGCTTCTGGCCTTCGACCGGACCCTTACCTTTCGGTTTGCACCAACGAGGTAAGTCCGCCAGAGATGGCGCCTGCGTTTTATGTCCGCTCTTGTGGCCAAACCTGCGGAAGTCAGCAGGGGTTACAGCCAAAAGGAATCGGGCCAGATGGGCAATCATGCCCCTGACAGGCGGCGTATAGGGGGTGGGCGCTGTCGGGTCAAGCGTGCAGCGAAAAGCCCGCCGCGTTTTCAACTTAACGCTTGTTCGTAATTTGATCAAATTATAGATGTTGGCGGATAGCTCAGTCTCAACAGCCAAGCAGCGAGACGAATCCATGTCCCTGATCGCCACCAAAGATCCCAGGTTTTTTATCCGCCACGCGACACCAGCCGACGCGGCGCTGGTGCTGGATTTCGTGCGCAAACTTGGTGCTTATCAGCGGATGGAAGATCAAATCACGGCAACCGAAGCCAGTATTTCCATGCTTTTGGCGGAAAGTCATGGCGAGGCGTTGTTTGCCATGCTGGATGGGGTGCCGGTCGGGATGCTGTTCTTCAGCAAGACCTGCTCGGCCTTCACCGGGCGAGCCGGGCTTTATATTGATGCTTTTGTGTTGGACGATACGCTGCGCCAACAGGGCTATGGCAGCATGATGATGGACTATCTGGCCAGGCTGGCGTTGCAGCGTGGCGGGCTGATGCTGGAATGGGGCTGTCTGGATTGGAACACCCCGGCGATCGGATTTTACAGCAAGATCGGGGCCTATTGCATCGACACCATGCGGATCTATCGGCTGTCGCCCGAGAACATGCAGGTGATCGCAGACCGGTTCTAAACTCCTTTGGCAATGCGGCGCTGATAGGCCTGCCAAAGATCGGGACGGCGGGTTCTGGTGATGTCTTCGGCCTGCGCCTGCCGCCATTTGGCGATTTCGCCGTGGTTGCCAGATTGCAGCACCAGCGGGATTGGCCGTTCATTCCAGACCGCTGGGCGGGTGTATTGCGGATGCTCAAGCAACCCGTGCGAGAAACTTTCCTCTTCGGTCGAGACCTCATTTCCCAGCACTTTGGGCAACAGGCGCACCGTGGCGTCGATCAGCGCCATTGCCGCAATCTCACCTCCGGTCATCACGAAATCACCCAGTGAAATCTCTTCGATCTGGTGGTGGTCAAGCAGGCGTTGGTCTACACCCTCAAAGCGGCCACACAGCAGGGTGACACCTTGGGCGGCAGCCAGACGGCGGGCGGTAGCTTGGGTGAAGGGTTGGCCGCGCGGTGAGAGGTAAATCATCGGCCAGTGCAGGCGGCTGATCGGTGGTGTTGCCTCAGTCAAGGCGGCGTCCAATACATCCGCGCGCAGCACCATACCCGCGCCGCCGCCCGCCGGCGTATCATCGACGTTAAGGTGCTTTCCGATCCCATAAGAGCGGAGATTGATCACATCCAGCGCCCACAGCCCAAGATCCAGCGCCTTGCCGGTCAGCGATTGGCCAAGGATGCCGGGGAAGGCGTCGGGCATAAGCGTGATGATCTTGGCGCGCCACGCATCTTTGAGACGCGGTGTCTCGGCCATCAGGTCGCTTGGGGTGCGGCTTGGTGAAAGGCTCAGCCGTCCATGTGATTTCGGTTTTGGGGTATCGGTCATGGGATGGGATCAAGCCAATCCGTCTTCGGGGGCGTTGGCGTTGGTTGCCTCGACCAATTTACGCAGCGGATAGTCGGCGCTGCTGCCTTCCCACTCCTCGACCAGATCCGCCAGATGATCAACGCTCGGACATTCGGCCCAGATCCCCGGGTTCTCGTCGAGGGCGAGCGTCAGCCGTGTCGCGAACAGCGCAATAAGATCCGCATCATTGGGCAGCACCGCAAGTGCAATGTTCGGGGTGTCGCCACCAATGGATTCGATCAGATCGGGATCGGTGGCCTGCAAAACCAACGCAATAAACTGTGCGCGACTGGCATTGCCCGCGCGGGCACGGTCCAGCAAGGCAAAGTGCAATGCCTCGGGGGTAGCATGTTGAGAGGCGGCGGTCAGGTGGCGTTCAATTTCGGTGGCATTGGTGTTGTCGGGCAAGCCGGCCAGCGGCGCGATCAGGCTTTGGGCAAGCGTGGTGTCCGGTGCCCCTGGCGCTGCGTGAATTTGGCGCAGGGCTTCATCCAGAAATCTGCCGGTTTCGTCGGCCTGCCATGGATTCCAGATGATGCGGGAAAACGGAATGGAAAGGAAGGAAATGGCGACCGGTAGCAACAGAGGAAAAGGTGGAAGGCTGTTCAACACACCACCAATGCCGCGTCCAATACCAAACAACACCGTCACCAGCAGCAGTTGGACTGCGGCTTGTGAAAAGAGGGCCGTCAACGCCTCGCTGCGCAGCCAGTCAACGGGTTTGCGCGGCCACTGGTGCGGGCGCAGAATGAAAAGCCACAGCAAGAAAATAGCCAGAAAGATCGGGATGACACTCCAACCAAACCCGCCAAGACCCGCCATCAGCGGGCCGACGTAAAGAAATGCGGTGGCCCCCATCAGAAGGCGCAAACGGTTTTGCATTCTTGCTCCTTGGGACCGTGTCTTTTTGCGCCACAGTGGCGGCTTGTCCGGTTTTAGTCCAGCCCTTCCGGCAGATCCACGATCACGCGCCGCGCCGCAAGATCGACAGTCGGAACGGCGGCCAATGTGAAGGGCAGCAAAAGAGCCGTTTTCAAGGCAGGTCCGGTTATTTCGATCAGATCGCCCGCACCATGGTTGTGAATCGCGTGAACGCGGCCAAGTTCTTTGCCACCGGTATCGAAGGCCGCCAGGCCGATCAGGTCGGCATGGTAAAACTCGTCATCTGGCAGCGAAGGCAGTTTTGACTTTGCCACATAGAGGTTAACCCCACGCAACGCGTCGGCTTGCTCTTTGGTGTCAACGCCGGAAAGTCGCGCGCCAAGCCCGTTTGCAACCGGGCGGGTCAGGGTAATCTTGAAGCTGGTCTTGCCATCCTCGGAAAACAGCGGGCCGTATGAAGCGATGTCGGTCGGCTCGGTGCAAAAACTTTTCAGCCGCACCTCACCTTGCACACCGAAAGAGCCGGCAATGACACCGACGCAGATATGGTCTGGGTTGGGCATGGGGCATCCTTTGGTTGAAAAAAGGCGGCCCCGTGCAGGGCCGCCTGATGGGATTATTCAGCAGCCGGAGCCTCGGCGCGAGTGGCTTTCTTCTTGGCCAGTTCGGTCATGCGCTTGCCGGGGACCGCTGATTTCGGATTCGAACGGACCTTTTTGGTCAGCACGCCAGCAGCTTCCAGCATACGCGCGATCCGGTCGGTCGGCTGTGCGCCTTGCGAGAGCCAATGTTTCACGCGGTCCAGATCCATCCTTACACGCTCTTCGCTGTCTTTGGCCAAAAGCGGGTTGTAGGTGCCCAGCTTTTCCAGAAAGCGCCCATCGCGGGGGTTGCGGCTGTCGGTGGCAACGATTGAATAGTGCGGGCGCTTTTTGGAACCACCGCGGGCAAGGCGAATTTTCATAGACATGGTGTAGTCTCCTTTGGGTTTTCGTAGGTCGGGGGTTACCCCGGCGCTGTTTGGGTTATTTCTGTAGCCGTTCGTGATGCCTGATGACTTCAGAGATTATGAAGGTCAGGAATTTCTTGGCAAACTCGGGATCGAGATCGGCCTCTTTGGAAAGCCACTCCAACCGCTCGATCTGGCGCGCTTCGCGGCTGGGATCGGACGGGGGAAGATCGTGTTCAGCCTTGAGCCGCCCGACCGCCTGCGTGCGCTTGAAGCGTTCGGCCAGAGTATAGACCAGAATAGCATCCAAGCGGTCAATCGACTCGCGGTGGTCTTTCAAAAGGTCAGCGGCACGGGTGACGGAATCAGTCATTTCTTTTTCATCAGCCCCGACAGGCCAGAAGGAAGTGACATTCCGCGCGGCATGCCGGGGAATCCGCCGCCCAGTTTCATGCCCTCGCCCATGCCTTTGGCCATCTCCTGCATGGCCTCGGGAGACATTTTCGACGGGTCAGGCATGCCGCCCTTGCCGATCATCTGCTTGATGGCTTGTTTCATCATGCCACCCTTGCCCATCTTTTTCATCACGTCGGCCATCTGCTTGTGCTGCTTCAGGAGCTTGTTCAGATCGGACACATCCAGACCGGCTCCGGCCGCCACGCGCTTTTTACGGCTGGCGGCCATCAGATCGGGATTGGCGCGTTCCTTCTTGGTCATCGAGTTGATCAAGGCGATCTGATGCGACAGCATCTTGTCGTTGAAGCCCGCCGCCTCGGCCTTTTTCGCCATGCCGCCCATGCCGGGAAGCATTCCCATCAGGCCCTGCATGCCGCCCATCTTCATCATCTGCTCAAGTTGGCTGCGCATGTCGTTCATGTTGAACAGACCCTTGGCGAAACGCTTGGCCATGCGTTCGGCCTGTTCGGCCTCAAACGTCTCACGCGCCTTTTCGACCAGCGCGACGATATCGCCCATGCCAAGGATGCGGCCCGCGACACGTTCCGCCTCAAAGGTTTCCAG
>JAGPBG010000447.1 GCA_018063485.1 Cypionkella sp. | reverse complement strand
GCCCAAAGCGTGCCAAGGGCGGTCCAGCTCAGCTTGAAGCCACCCGCGCCATCGGCCAGCCGCTCTGGCGCTTCGAGCACCAGCGGTCGGTTCAGGACCGGGGCGCTCATGCTGCGCCCCCGCCCAAGACCCGCACGTTGCGCCAGCGCTCGATCAGAGTTTGCACCGCAAAGGGCAAACCTGCGACGCGGGCGTCAACCTCGTGGCGGATTTCATAGTATTCGGTGGCGAGGAGCAGGACTGCCTGCGCAAGATCGGGGGGGATATCGGCCCAGACGGGGCCAAAACCGGCATCGAACACCACCTCGGCGCGTCCATCATTGGGGACAGTGGGCAGTGAGAGGCCCAGGCCGCGCAGTTTCGGGCGCTGTTGATCCGCGATCAGACGGTAACGGGCGGGGTCAAGCACAATGATGACATCGGCGGCGTCGATCAGGGCGACAGACACTAGCGCGGTTACCGGGGCAACCGGCAAGGGTTGCTCGTCACGCCCACGCCAATCGTTCAGCGTCAGTTTCAAGCGTTTGGTCAGGAGTGTCTTGCCGATCCGGCCTTCAATCGCCGCAATCGCTGCGCGCAAGTGGCGCTCCAGCAAGCCGTCTTGCAGCCCGTTATCGGTAAAGCCGCTGCCAAGGCGCAGGTGATCCTTGAATCCCTGTATCGGCAGGGCGGCAAGGGAAACAGTGGTCATTTCAGTCAACATCATGCGTGATCTCCGATCCCTTGGCTGTAAGCAGTGGACGCGCGCGCCCGCACCTCTCGGACAGAGGGGGAGCAGCTAGGCGGCGCGGTGTTGGCGCGCGTCCAAAGGCCCGGCCTTGCGACCGAACTCTCTAAGTGCCGGTCAGGACACTGCGATTTTCAGCAGTTTGATGGCGGCAAAATCGGTTACATCACCGCCCACGCGCTTTGAGGCATAAAACAGCACGTTCGGCTTGGCCGAGAACGGATCGCGCAGGATCCGCAGATCGGGGCGTTCGGCGATGGTATAGGCCGACGCGAAATCGCCAAAGGCCATCGCATAAGCATTTGCCGCGATATCGGGCATGTCCTCACAGATCAGCACCGGATAGCCCATCAGCCGTGCCGGCTCTGCCGCTGCCAAACCGTCGGACCACATGAAGCGGCCATCGGCATCCTTCATCTTGCGCACGGCTCCGGCAGTTTTCGAGTTCATGATGAAACTGGCATTGGCGCGGTAATCGGCCCCCAGAGCGTAGATCAGGCTGATGATGCAATCGACGGAATTGGTCGGCGCGAAATCAGCGGCGGCGCCCGTCGGGATGTAGCCGATATTGCCCCAGGTCCAGGAGCCATTCGCCACTTTGGTCGGCAAGAGAATGCCCTTGGGCTTGTCGATGCCGTCACCGTTGATGAAGGCAGACGCCTCGGCGCGGATGAAGCGGGTGGCGATTTTGCCGGCGAGCCAACCCTCGACATCAAAGGCGGAATCGTCAAGCAGGCGCTGGCTGGCCTTGGGCATTGCCGACAGCTCGTAAAGCCGGATCGAGATGCGCTCGATGGTGGGGGTTGCGGACTCGGATTGGGCGGTGGCCTCGGTGGCCCAGCCCGAACCCACTTCGGAGCGGTCGATCAGCACATCAAACGAAGTGGATTCGACCTGCACAACATTGGCAACGGCCCGCAAGGATGAGGTTGAAACCAGCATCGAGCGGATGGTGTCGGCAGTTTGCGGATCAACCAGATAGCCGCCATCGGCGGCCACGGCCGTCGACATCGCCTTGCCTTCCAGATGAAGGCCGCGCATCCCGTCATCATCGCCCGAGCGCAGATAGGCGCCAAAGGCCTTTTTATGCGGCGCATCCGGATCGGCATGGGCCGAAAGTGCGGGACGTGAATAGGTGATGGTTTTCTTGTCCAACATGGTCAGTCGCTCTTCCTGTTGTTGCAATGCTGTCTTCACGTCGCTTTGAAAGCCATTGAAGGCGTTCAAAAATCCAGCCATAGCGGATTTCACTTCCGCCCCCGGATGCAGGTCTTTCGCTTCGGCCGTGGGCAAACTTTCCCCGACCCGAGCCTTGGTCTCGGTCATCATGTCTTCCTTCGATAGTGACGTGAAAGCCGCGCTAGGGTCGCGCGGCCAATGACTGGCGCGCCGCTGTCACGGCCTCTGCCAGATGCCGCCAGGTCTCGGCCTCAAGGCTTGCGCCTTTAGCTGAAACCCGCGCCTCGGGAAGCATCGGGAAGGTCACCAGTGAGACCTCCCAAAGCTCCAACTCGGACAAAAGGCGCTGCCCCTTGCCATCGCGTTCCGCCTTGACGGTGCGATAGCCGATGGAAAGCCCATCAATCGCCCCCGCCGCGAGCAAGGCCGCAGCCTCGCGGCCCTTGTCAACTTCGATCAGGATACGGCCCTTGACCCAAAGGCCGGTCGCATCTTCACGCACCTCGTCCCAGATGCCGATTGGCTGGGCCGGATCATGCTGCCAGAGCATTTTCACCCCTCGCCCCGCCGCTGACAGACGTTTCAGGCTGGCGGCATAGGCACCCTTTT
>JAGPBG010000446.1 GCA_018063485.1 Cypionkella sp. | reverse complement strand
ACCCAGGGCAGTGATGGTTTCAAGGCCCAGATAGCGGCCGACCCCATGTTCGACATGCACCACCAGATCGCCGGGGGTCAGCGTATCCACCTCACGAAGGAAGTTATCCGCCTTGCGGCGTTTGCGCGGCTTGGACACCAGCCGGTCGCCCAAAACGTCTTGCTCGGAGATCACCGCAAGACCCGGTGCCACAAAACCCGACTCCAGCGCCCAGACCATCAAAAACACGCCGCCGCGTCCGTCGGGAATGGCGCGCAGATCGGCCACTTCGCGTGCGTCCTTGTGGCCCTGGTCCTCCAACAACCCCTTGAGGCGCTCGCGCGCACCTTCGGTCCATGAGGCAATAATCACCTGCCGCTCTTGCGACAGAGTTTTAAGATGATCAACCAATGCCCCGAAAAGACTGATATTCTCCTGCTGGCGTTCCGGCGAAAAACTGCGCCCGGCGCGCCCGCCCGCATCCAGAACCCCCGGCCCCGGAGCTTGCGGCAAGGGCGAAAGCTGGATCACCCGATGGTCGGCCAAAGCCGCCTCCCACGCCGGATCATCAAGATACAGCAACCCCGGCGCGCAGGGCTTATAGACTGTATCCAGCCGTCCCTTGGCCTTCATCGCCTCAAGCCTTGCGTCGTATTGATCCTCGATCCCCTCCCAACGCGACAGGCGCGCAGGCGTGACCTGATCATCCAGCATCACCGAAGCGCTTGGCAGATAATCGAACAGGGATTGCATCCGGGCGTGGAAATAGGGCAGCCAATGCTCCATCCCCTGATGCTTGCGCCCGGCGCTGACCGCCTCATACAAAGGATCATCCGATCCGGCGGTGCCAAATTCCACCCGGTAATTCTGCCGAAACCGCGTGATCGCGGCATCGTCCAGGATCACCTCGGACATCGGCGCGAATTCCACCGCTGTCAGTTTCTCGGTGGTGCGCTGGCTGACGGGATCAAAGCGGCGCGCGCCGTCCAGCACGTCGCCAAAGAAATCCAGCCGCACCGGGCCGCCGTCGCCGGGCGGAAAAATATCGACAATCCCACCACGCAGCGCAAAATCTCCCGGCTCGGCCACGGTAGAAACCGGCGAAAAGCCCATACGGGTCAGAAAGACCCGCAATTGCTGCTCGTCCACGCGGTCGCCCACACGGGCGGCAAAGGAGGCCTCGCGCATCACCTCACGCGCGGGAAGCCTCTGGGTTGCCGCACTCATTGTGGTCAACAAGATGAAAGGACCAGACAGGCCCGAAGCCAGAACGGCAAGTGTGGACATCCGCCGCGCCAGAATTTCGGGATTGGGCGAGACCCGATCATAGGGCAGGCAATCCCAGGCCGGCAGTTCCAGCACCACCGCTTGCGGGGCCACCACAGACAAGGCGATACGCATCGCCTCCATCCGCTTGTCGTCGCGCGCGATGTGAACCACCGGCGCTCCGCGCGCCAGTTCCCGCGCCAAAAGCATGGCGTCAAATCCCTCGGGCGCGCCTCCCAAGGTCAGGCGTTGCGGTTTTGAACTCATCGGGCTGATCCTTTAGCCCAGAACATTGATGTGCAGATTGAACCACATACCGTAAAGCGAGGTCACGAAAATCGCGAACATTCCAACCACCTGGGTGGAAAGCCTGTGCCTGTGCAAGCGGCGCAGCAAAGCCTCACCGGTGTCTTCGCCCGCGGCGATCAAGCCAGACGAGCGAACAGACATGGCCATGACAATCAGCATCGGCACCAGAATGAACAAGACCGCTTGGGCAAACTCAAGCCGGTAATAGATCGCCAGCACCAACAACCCCGACAGAATAAAGCACATGAATCCGAAAATCCAAGTGCCGCCGAGGTTGACGATGTAAAGCAACCGCTGGGTGTTGATCCGGGTCAGCAACTCCAGATCAATCATCGCGCCCTCGCCCATCCGGCGCGCGCGGCTGATCATGTCATAGGGCACACCCAGCACCCAATGGCTGGCCATCGACCACACCACGGCCAGAACGATCCAATACCACAGGTTTGAAAACGACCGCATGTCGATCAATTCAAAGACGACCTGATACCACTGCACCCTAACGACCCCGTGATTTCCTGCATCCTTGCGCCTTTGTCTGCTTGAGGCGCGCGTCTTTCCATGGCAGGCAGAGCAACATATCGCAAGCCCCTTTGCCGTGAAAGGCCCCGCCATGCGCCCGATCTCTGCCAGCTACCCGATTGCCCGTTTCCGCCGCTTGCGCAAATCTGCGGCGCTGCGAGATCTGGTGCAGGAGAACAGGTTGACGGCGGGCGATCTGATCTGGCCGGTGTTTATCCGGGAGGGCGATGCGATGCGCGAGCCAATCGCCTCGATGCCGGGGGTGGAACGGCTGTCGATAGATCAGGTGGTAAAGGCCGCCCAAGAAGCGGCCGTGCTGGGTATTCCCGCGATTTGCCTGTTTCCCTATACCGATGTATCAGTGAAATCCGCTGACTGCACCGAGGCATGGAACCCCGACAATCTGACCAACCGCGCCATTCGCGCGATCAAGGCGGCGGTGCCGGAAAT
>JAGPBG010000445.1 GCA_018063485.1 Cypionkella sp. | reverse complement strand
GCCCTGCCTCTTTGGTGTGGATGAATAATCATAGGCCAAAACGGCTGGCAAGTCGATTCTTGCAGATTGACGAGAAAAGCCGGGGATATGGGCGATTATGCACCGATTTTCGCATGAATTTGCGGGGTGTTGGTGGCGCAGACGACCCGAGGGCGGTTGTCCAAATCGTCAAGTACGGTGATTCCGGTGAAGCCATTGGCTGCAAGGAGGGCGCTGACCGCCGCCGCCTGGGTGGGGCCGATCTCAAGCAGCAGGCGGCCATTGGCAGCAAGGTGGCCGCCAGCCTGTCGCGCAAGGATTCGGTAGGCGTCCAGACCATCACCACCGGGTGACAAAGCAAGATGCGGCTCGTGGTTCAACACCTCGGGCGAAAGGCCGCTCATCTCATCGGCGGCGATATAGGGAGGATTGCAGGTGATGAGGTCGAAAAGACCTTCCACCGCGTCACACCAGTTGCTCTGCAAGAAGGAGGTGCGCTGTGTCAGATCAAGGTGATCGGCATTCATCTGTGCCATTTCAAGCGCCGCCGAAGACAGGTCTGTTCCAATCCCGGTGGCATTGGGCCGATCGGCAAGACAGGAAAGCAGGATGCAGCCGGTTCCGGTGCCCAGATCCAATATCTTGTGAAACGGCAGTCTGAGCGCTTCGGCGACAAGACCTTCGGTTTCCGGGCGCGGGTCGAGAGTATCTTTGGAGATGCGAAAGCTGCGCCCCCAGAACAGGCGGTGACCGATGATCTGTGACACGGGTTCGCGGGTCAGACGGCGGGCAATGTAGGAGTGGAACCTGGTCGCGGCTTCGCTGTCCAGCAAATCAGACAGATGCAGCGTCAGACGATCCGCAGGGACTTCCATCGCATGGGCAAGAAGCAGGCGTGTATCACGCGGGGCATTGGGAATATCTGCCGCAGTCAATTGCGCGGTGGCGGCGTGCAGGACCATGGCGGCGTGGGGGGCGTTGGCGGCGCTCATGTGCCCATTTCCGCCAGCTTGCTGGCCTGATCATGGGCGACCAGCGCCTCGACGACATCATTCAGATCCCCCTGCATGATCTGGCCCAGCGAATAAAGCGTAAGATTGATGCGGTGATCGGTCATCCGCCCCTGAGGGAAATTATAGGTGCGGATGCGTTCTGAACGGTCGCCCGAGCCGACCTGAGATTTGCGCTCGGCGGCACGGGCATCATCGACGCGGGCGCGTTCCAGATCGTAAAGCCGCGCGCGCAACACCTGCATCGCCATTTCGCGGTTGCGGTGTTGTGATTTCTGCGCCGAAGTCACGATCATGCCAGTGGGCAGATGGGTGATGCGCACCGCCGAGTCGGTGGTGTTGACGTGCTGGCCGCCCGCCCCAGATGCCCGCATGGTGTCGATGCGGATATCGGAGGCCGGGATTTGCAGATCAACTTCTTCGGCCTCGGGCAGCACGGCGACGGTGGCGGCCGAAGTATGCACCCGGCCCTGCGCCTCGGTTTCGGGCACGCGTTGCACACGATGCACGCCGGATTCGAATTTGAGTTTGGCAAATACCCCATTGCCGGAAATGTGAACGGAAACATCCTTGATGCCGCCGAGTTCGCTATCCTGCTGTTCAAGGATTTCGAAGGTCCAGCCCATTTTCTCGGCGTAGCGCTGATACATGCGCAGCAGGTCGGCAGCGAATAACGCCGCTTCATCACCGCCCGTGCCAGGGCGGATCTCAAGAATCGCCGGGCGGGCATCAGCGGCGTCTTTCGGCAAAAGCGCGATTTGCAGGCGCTGCTCCATCTCGGGGATGCGGGACTTGAGACGGGGGAGTTCATCCTCGGCAAGTTCACGCATTTCGGGATCAGACAGCATCGCCTCGGCCTCGGCCAGATCATCCAGCGCGCGACGATAGGCGGTGATTTCATCGGCCACGGGTTTGAGATCGGAATATTCGCGCGAAAGTGCTGCGATTTCCGCCGGATTGGAGCCGGCGTTGAGTTTGGCTTCGAGAAACTCGAAACGTTGGGTGATCTGGGCGAGTTTGTCCAAGGGAACCATAGTGGCGGTTTGGCCGATGGGGCGGTTTTGGTCAAGGGTCAGAGTTGGGATATCCACGCCCTCAAGCGAGCGGCGTTGACGCCAGTATCCGAACGGCCAAAGCGCAGCCGGGCGTGGATATCAAGCCTTGGGCCAGTAGCGGTTTGGGTCATTTGCGCGGTGGTGTAATCAGGAAAGCCCCAGAGCTTGCTGCGGGTGATCCAGGTAACGCGGCCGTCTTGCGCCGAGCCCGCAAGACGGCGGGTGCGAGGCGTGGCGAGGGCTATGACATCTAGTCTTGTCAGGGCATTTTCAGGGGCGGCACAAGACACCGACGCGCCGCCTGCTTCGGCGGTGATCCGGGTGCAATCGGTGAGCGGTCCGGTTGCCGGGAGGGCCGCGTTCCATTCGTCTGCATTTGAGGGCGCAAGGCGAATGTAGTAGGCGATGCCTGCAAGGAGCAGGATGAAGAGAAGCGCCCCGGTTTTCATCGTTGGGTCTTGGCCCAATGATAGAGGCAGATC